>JAIXYF010000497.1 GCA_027490345.1 Novosphingobium sp. | reverse complement strand
TCCAGCTGAGCTACGGGTGCCAGAGGCGAAGCGCCTAGCAGCGTGGCGCGCGGCTTGCCAGCGGTTTGTGGTTTAGCAATTTGGTAGCGCCCGCGCGCCTATGATTGTTGCCATGGTTGGCTATCGTTCCTCCTACGATGCGAAAAGCGGTTCCCCGCGTCTCGCTGCAAGCCCCATGGCGATCAAGTGGGCCGCAGTGCACGAGGCGGCGGCGGCAGTGGCTGAACTGGCGGGCCTCGCGCCTGAATTCCGCACGCCCGATGTGCGCAATTTCCCCGCGATCATGCGCGATACGGGGGGCTGGCGGCTGCGGCTGGCGCAGCAGGGGGTGGACGATCTGGCGGCCATTCTTGAGCCGGGCCTTGCCGCGCTGGTTGCGCTGCATGGCAGCGGCGCACCGGTCGAGGCCGCGGCGCTGGCGTTATGGCAGGAATTCCAGATAGCGCGCGCCAGTCTGCTTGCCTTGATCCAACCGCTGGGAATTGCGCGCTAACCGCTTCCCTTGTTCCATTTTTGTTCTTATGCTGCGGCGATGACTGATTCGACCCGCCTGTCTGCCCTTGCACCGCTCCCGCCCGAGCGGGAGGCGCAGGCCGTGGCGCGGGGGATCGGGCGGCTGTTTGCGCGAAACGGCATCTGGTGCCTGCCGGAAATGCCGCTGCGTTCGGGTCGGCGCGCGGATCTGATGGGGATCGATGCCAAGGGCCGCATCGTGATCGTGGAAATCAAGGTGGCGCGCGGCGACTTGCTCGGCGATGCCAAGTGGCCGGATTATCTGGAATATTGTGATCGGTTCTATTGGGGCTTGGCCCCGCATCTGGACCGGGCCTGCCTTGAAACCCCGGCGTTCCGGCCTGATTTGTGCGGGGTGATCGTGGCCGATGGCTATGATGCGGAAATCGTGCGCCCTGCGCCCAGCCTGCCGCTGGCCGCTGTGCGCCGCAAGGCCGAAACGGAGCGACTGGCGCGCGCGGCGCTGCGGCGGCTGGTGGTGGCGGGCGATCCGCCATGCGCTGGGTGGGGCGAAGAAAGCTAGACCATGCCTGCCGTTGCCAGTAGCAGCCACAGGCCGAGCGCGGCAAACAGCAAGGCCGCAATGGCGCGCACCACCCCCAGCGGCACGCGTTTCACCAGTTCGCCGCCCAGCAGCACAGCGGGCCCATTGGCCAGCATCATGCCCAGCGTGGTGCCTGCCGTCACGGCCATCGCATCGTGATAGCGCGCGCCCAGCGCGATCGTGGCGATCTGCGTCTTGTCGCCCATTTCGACGAAAAAGAATGCGACGAGCGTGGTGAGAAACGCACCTCCGCGCGAGATGGCGGGGGCTTCATCATCATCGAAAGTATCGGGCACCAAAGTCCACCCCGCCATTGCGAGGAAACCCACGGCAACGGCATAACGGAAAGCCGGGCCATCCAGCCACCCCGCCGCCAGCGATCCCGCCAGCGCGGCAAGGAAATGGTTGGCCAGAGTGGCAATCAGAATGCCAAGAATGATGGGGCCGGGCCGCCGGAATCGCGCTGCGAGCACGATGGCCAGCAGCTGCGTCTTGTCGCCGATTTCGGCGAGAGCGACGATCGCGGTTGAGGTGGACAGGGCTTCAAACATAAGCAATTCCGGGCGCCGCGTGGCTCTTTCCCTGCGTACGCGCGGCGTCTAGGCCGCACAGGATCGCAGTGCAAGCTGCCTTGCCGATAAGGCGACACTGAACGGAGGATGCATTTTCTGTATTCTGGTGTATATAGCAATAAAGGGCGGGTCTGGCGGCTTCAGCCGGTGCGCCGGGGATCCACGGAAGCGACCTTGATCAGAAGAACGACAATTGCACTGGCTGCGGCGCTTGTCGCGCAGGGGATTGCTTTGCCCGCCAAGGCCAGCCCCGGCCCACTGGCCGAGGCGCTGGGCGCGCCCGATGCGCTTTCGGTCAGCGCTACCATGCGGGCGCGGGCCGAGGGGATCGACGGGCAGTTTCGCCCCGCGCCCGCGGCGGGCGATTCGATGGTTTCGCTGCGCACCATGCTGTCCGTTGAATATGATGCCGGGCCGGTGCGCTTTGGCGGTGAGCTGTGGGATGCGCGCGCCTATGGTGAAGCCGCGACATCTTCGATCACCACAGCAGATGTGAACGCGGTGGAACTGGTGCAGGCTTATGCGAAGATCGAGCTGGGAAGCTGGCGCGGCGGTGCCGCAAGTGGGCAGGGCCTGCTGACGCTGGGCCGCCAGACCATGGATATCGGCTCGCGCCGCCTTGTCGCGCGCAATCGCTTTCGCCAGACGACCAATGCCTTTACCGGCGCCAATCTGGAATGGACCACGCAGCGCGGCGCCCGCCTGCAGGCGTTCTGGATGATGCCCCAGATCCGCCGGCCGGATGATGCGCAAGGATTGCAGGACAACAAGCTCAAGTTCGATCTGGAGACAACGCGCGTCCAGTTTTTCGGCGCACATGCCGCGCTGCCGCATGTGCTGGGCGGCACGCTGGAGGCCTATGGCTTCCGCTTGGCGGAGCAGGACGGCGACAACCGGCTGACGCGCAACCGCCGTCTCTGGACGCTGGGCGGGCGTGCCTTCGCGCGGCCTGCGCCGGGGAAATGGGACCACGATGTGGAGGCGGCCTGGCAGTTCGGCACCGCGCGGCGCAGCACGGGCGCGGCGGACACCGCCGATCTCGATGTCTCGGCGTGGTTCGTCCACGCAGAGGCGGGCCACACCCTGAAGGGCGGCTGGCACCCGCGCGTGGCCGCCCTGTTTGATGCCGCCAGCGGTGATGGCGGCAAGGCCGGGCGCTTTGGCCGGTTCGATACGCTTTTTGGCGCGCGGCGGTTCGATTTCGGGCCGACCGCGCTTTACGGCGCCTTGCAGCGCACGAACATCATTTCACCCGGGCTGCGGCTGGAACTGGTGCCAGACAAGCGCAGCGACGTGATGGTGAGTTACCGCGCGCTATGGCTGGAGAACCCGCGCGACGCTTTTGCCACAACCGGGGTGAGGGATGCGGCGGGCGCATCGGGCCGCTTTGCCGGGCATCAGGCGGAAGCGCGCCTGCGCCGCTGGCTGGTGCCCGATCTGCTGCAGGCTGAAACCGGCGGGGCGGTGCTGTTCAAGCGGGGCTTTTTGCGCAATGCGCCGAATGCGCCCGCCAGCGGCAACAGCGTCTACGGCTATTTCGATTTGACGCTGACGCTCTGAAACGCGGTCTGACGGCGCTGGGCGATGGCGGCCAGAATGGCCTGCTTCTGGCGCGCGCTGGCGTTGGGCCACGCCATGATCTCGTCGGTCGTGCGTGCACAGCCTTGGCACAGGCGGCTGAGCGGATCGAGCGTGCACGTGCCGGTGCAGGGGCTGGCGGGGTGGCCGGTCATCACCCCATCCTCATTTCGGCTCAGCGGCCAGGCGGCTCATCAGCAGTGCGGCGCGCTTGGCCTGCAGGGTGAGGCTGGCAAGATCGACCGTCTCTGCCGGGGTGTGGTCGCCCTTGCTCGCCGGGCCAAGGCCGACAAGGCCGGGGACATCGGCGGCGACGAAGCTGATATCTCCCGCGCCGCGTTTCAGCGGATCGAGCGGAGGCATCACGGGCAGGCCGAGTGCGGCATTCACGGCATTGAGCTTTGCCAAGAGCGCACGGTTGGCATCGGTGGGTGCCATCGGCGGATAGCCTTCCTCGAACGTGATCCGGGCCGTTGCGCCGGGGTAGGCGCGGGCGGCGATGGCGGCCATTTTCTCCTGCGCCTTGGCGTTCTGCTGGGGCGAAAGCGTGCGCAGATCGCCGCGCGCGATGGCTTTGGCGGGGATGATGTTGGTCTTGCCGCTGGCGCTGACATGCGCCTGATCGGGGGCAAGTGCGGCTTCGGCCCCGCCTACGATCATGCCGGCATTGAGCGTGAGGTTGGGCTCGGGCACTTCGACGCGGATCGCTGTGAGAATGCGGGCAAGAGCATAGATCGCGCCATCACCATCTGCGCCGAACACGCCGCTCGAATGGCCGGACTTGGCAGTGACCTCGATGGTCCAGCTATAGGCTGAGCGGCGGGCGATGGAGCCCATGTCGACCAGCGAGCCATCAGGTCCCGCATCGCGCGCCAGCCCCTCGAAATCGAGCGCGACGTTCGCCTTCCGGCCTTCCGCGATCAGATCGGCGCGCGCGGCGGATTGGGGATCGCCCGCGTCTTCCTCGTCGCCGGTCAGATAGACAGTCACATTGGCATTCTTCAGCGTTCCCGCCGCCGCCATCGCCCGCAGCGCTGCCAGCATGGCAACCACGCCGCCCTTGTCGTCTGCAACGCCCGGGCCGGTGGCGAATTGCCCGCTGCGGGTGAAGGTCTGAAACGGCGAGTCCGCCTCGAACACCGTATCGAGGTGGCCGATCAGCAGCAGACGCTTGGTGTTCGGCTTGCCGGAATGCGTGGCGACGAGGTGACCGGCTCGGCCTGCCTGTTCCATGGGCAGCCACGTGACGGTGAAGCCTAGCGCCTCGAATTCGGGGCGGAGCATATCGGCCACGGCCTTGACCCCGGTGAGATTGCGCGAGCCTGAGTTCTGGTTCACCAGCTTTTCAAGCAACGCGATATCGCGCTCCGCGTTTGCTTCGACAATCGCCACCATGCGGCGCTCCGGTGCAGAAAGCACAGGCGCAGCGCAGACCGTGGCGGGCAGTAGAATCGATGTTGCGAGGAGCGCAGCGGCAAGGCGGATTTGCATGGCTGTCTGATAGAGCGACACGGCGGCGTTTGGGAAGCCCGCTGCCCGTTTGCGCAATTTCCTTGCTTTCCCGCGCAATTGCGTTTAAGCAGCGCCTCAGCAGGACTGGCGAGCGGACTCTCCGCCGCAAGCCCGGGCAAGCGTGAGGTCCGCCGTTTCAGGGCGTGTACCCGCCCCGGCTGAACGGCTGCTTCGCTTGGCTTCCCCTTCACGCATGGGTCGCATGGTCGACCTTCTGCCTGCGCTTGGCATCCGCGCCGCGCATCCATCAAACCGATTGGATTCCTATGTCTTACTTCAGCGATCTCGGCCTTGCCGAGCCGATCCTCCACGCGCTTGCCAGCAAGGGCTATACTGATCCGACGCCGATCCAGCGCCAGTCCATTCCGGCCCTGCTCGAAGGCCGCGATCTGCTGGGCATCGCCCAGACCGGCACTGGCAAGACCGCCGCGTTCGCGCTGCCTTCGCTGCACCGGCTGGCCGCCAATCCCCAGCCGCGCAAGCCGGCCTCATGCCGCATGCTCGTGCTTTCGCCGACGCGCGAACTGGCCGCGCAGATTGCCGAAAACATCGCTGCTTATGCCAAGAACCTGCGTCTGGTCGTCGATTGCGTGTTCGGCGGCGTGCCGGTGGGCAAGCAGGCCCGCCGCCTCGTGCCGGGCGTCGACATTCTTGTGGCGACACCGGGCCGCCTGCTCGATCTGATCGACCAGCGCGCGCTCACGCTGGGCAAGGTCGAGATCTTCGTGCTCGATGAAGCGGACCAGATGATGGACCTCGGCTTTATCCATGCGCTGAAGCGGGTGGCGAACCTGCTGCCCAAGGACCGCCAGAGCCTGTTCTTTTCCGCAACGATGCCCAAGGCGATTGCGGATCTGGGCAAGCAGTTCATCAACAACCCGGTGCGCGTGGAAGTGACCCCGCAGGCCAGCACGGCCGAGCGCGTCGAGCAGTTCGTCACATTCGTCAATCAGGCCGAAAAGCAGTCGCTGCTGACGCTGCGCATCCGCGCGTTGCTGGCCGATGGCAAGCTTGACCGCGCGTTGGTGTTCACCCGCACCAAGCACGGTGCAGACCGCGTGGTGCGCCACCTTTCCGCCGCTTCGATCAGCGCGCGCGCGATCCACGGCAACAAGAGCCAGGCGCAGCGCACCGCCGCGCTGGATGCGTTCCGTCAGGGTTCGTGCCCGATCCTCGTCGCCACCGATATCGCCGCGCGCGGGATCGACGTGAGCGGGGTGAGCCATGTGTTCAACTTCGAGTTGCCCAACGTGGCCGAGCAATATGTCCACCGCATTGGCCGCACCGCACGTGCGGGTGCGGACGGCGAAGCGATCAGCTTTTGCGCGCCGGATGAAAAGCCCTACCTCAAGGATATCGAGAAGCTGACCGGCATCAAGCTGATGCCGCTGCCGCTGCCCGAAAGCTTCCTGGCCGAAGCCGCAAAGCTCCCCGCTGTCAGCCGCAAGCCCGAAGAGGCCGAGCGCGATGCGCGCCGCGATGACCGCGACGCCCGCGGACGCGGCGGCAGCCGGGGCGGCGGTGATCGCCGTGGCGGCAATCCCGGCGGCGGGCATAATGGCGGGCAGGGCCGCGGTGGTGAGCGGGTGCGCGATGATCGCACGCCCGGTGGCCGCGCGCAGGGCCGCGATGGTCGTCCGCGCGATGCCAATCCCCGCACGGGCGGCGAACGCACGGGCAGTGAGCGGGGGCCGGTCGGCAATCCCGCCCGCGCCGATCGCACCGATGCCCCGCGTGACGATAAGCCGCGCAGCTTCCGCCCGGGCGGCGGCGGCGGCAACCCCGGCGTCGGCCAGCACCGCAACAAGGTGCGCCGCGCGGTCTGATCCGCTGCGGTATGGTCTGCGGCCTGCCTAAATCGTGGACTGCCCCAACGGCGGGCTGTCCACAGGCGGGCAGGCTTGGCATAAGCAGAACTTGATGAGCCCGCTTTTCTTCCAGTGCGCGACCGGAGCGCCCCGCACATGAACGAGATGTGGCTTTCCGCGCTGGTGATGACCGTGATTGTGGGCGCGCGCTATCTCGCGGTGAGCGGGATCTTCGCGTGGATCACCGCGCGGGTGCGCCCCGGGCACTACACCGGGCTTGAGGCGCAGATGCGCAGCGAGATCACGTGGAGCCTTGCTTCTGCCGCGATCTATGGCGTGCCCGCCGGGATCATTGCGTGGGGCTGGCAGCACTATGGCTGGACGCGGGTCTACACCGATGTGAACGAATGGCCGCTGTGGTGGTTGCCGGTCTCATTGTTCGTCTATCTCGCGCTGCATGACACGTGGTTTTACTGGACGCATCGCTGGATGCACCGCCCGGCAGTGTTCCGTGCGGTTCACGCGGTGCACCACGCCAGCCGCCCGCCGACCGCTTGGGCGGCCATGAATTTCCATCCGATAGAAGCCGCGATTGTCGGCCTGTTCATCCCCGCGCTGGTCTTCGTGGTGCCGATCCACGCCGGTGTGCTGGGGATCGTGCTGATGGTCATGACCGTGATGGGCGTGACCAATCATATGGGCTGGGAGATGTTTCCAAAGGTGCTCGTTCATTCGCCAGTAGGGCAATGGGTGATAACAGCGAGCCATCATCACCGTCACCACGAGCTGTATCGATGCAACTTCGGCCTCTACTTTCGTTTCTGGGATCACGTCTGCGGCACGGACAAGGGCGTTTCGGCACCATGACGCGCAGCAGCAGCGGCCTTGCCTTGGGTGCAGCGTTGGTGGCAGCGCCGCTGATCGTCGCCGCGATGCCGCAAGTGCAGAGCGCGCCCGCCGGTGCCCCCGGCTCGATCCTGATCGAGATCGGCGGCCTGCGGTCGAACAACGGGCAGATCATGGCCTGCATGACCGCGAACCCCAAGACCTTCCCCGATTGCCAGAAGGATCCCCATGCGCGGCACCTCACCGTGCCCGCCTTGAAGGGCGAGACGGTGCAGTTCAAGGATGTGCCGCAGGGCCGCTATGCGATT
Organism: Novosphingobium sp.; assembly: GCA_027490345.1. Classification (GTDB taxonomy): domain Bacteria; phylum Pseudomonadota; class Alphaproteobacteria; order Sphingomonadales; family Sphingomonadaceae; genus Novosphingobium. The sequence goes on along the minus strand of JAIXYF010000497.1, from coordinate 9,436 downwards.
GCCCTGTTCCATGATGAAAACGGCAATGGCCGCATGGACAAGATGATGATGCTGCCGAAGGAAGGCTTCGGCTTTTCGCGCGATGCGCCGCTGGTGTTCGGCCCGCCCCGTTTTGGCGCGGCTTCGTTTCAGGTTGGCTCCGCGCAGCTGCGCACTGCGATCAAGGTTCGCTACCTCCTGTAACATTTCCTTGCGCGGCGCCGCCGCTTGGGGAAAGGGCTCCGCCTTTAGGCGCTTTGTGCAGGAGTTTCCGTTTGTCTGAAGTCGCTCCGGATGCGCAGCCGCTGCGCTCACTGCTTTATATGCCCGCCAGCAACCGCCGCGCGGTAGACAAGGCGCGCGCCTTGCCCTGCGATGCGGTAGCGCTCGATCTGGAAGACGCCGTCTCCCCCGAAATGAAAGACGAGGCCCGCGCTGCGCTGGTCGAGGAATTGACCGCGGGCGGTTTCGGACACAGGCAGATTATCGCGCGGATCAATTCGCTCGGCTCGCCCTGGGGCAAGGCCGATCTGGCCGCGCTGGCCGCGTGTCCGCTTCATGCGATCCTTGCGCCCAAGGTGGATGATGCGGCCGATGTCGTTGCCTTGTCCGTCGCCATGGACGGGGCAGGCTATGATCCGGCCGTGCGTCTGTGGGTGATGATCGAAACGCCGCGTGCGGTGCTGGCGCTGGAACGGATTGCCGATGCGGCGCGCATCACGCGCCTTGCGGGCTTCGTTCTCGGGCTCAATGATCTGGCCAAGGAAACCGGCATGGCGCAGCTTCCGGGCCGCATCGGGTTCGTGCCGGTCATGGTCCAGTCGCTGATGGCGGCGCGCGCGTATGGCCTCGTTCTGCTTGACGGCGTATGCAATGCGATTGACGAGCCTGCGCGGCTTGAGGCGGAATGCACGCAGGCGCGCGATCTAGGCCTTGATGGCAAGACGCTGATCCACCCCTCGCAGATCGAGATCGCCAACCGCGTGTTTGCGCCGGGCGATGCGGCGGTGGCCGAAGCCGAGGCGGTTGTTGCCGCGTTTGGGGATCCGGCCAACGCCGGCAAGGGCGCACTGAAAGTGAACGGCAAGATGGCCGAACTGCTCCACCGCGATATGGCCGTGCGCTTGCTGGCCAAGGCGGCGGCTATCGCTGCGCGTTGAGGCGCGCGGAAGTAGCCCAGGGCCGGCTGGATCAGACCAGACAATTTTTGAACACGTGCGCCCGTGCGGCGCAACTTAAGTACATCTTTACCATGTTGCGCCATGACGGGCCCCATCGCACGACCACGGGGACTGGTTCATGGATACCTATCGCGGCATCAGCACCGAAGGATCGGAGGGCTCCGACCTCTTCGACCAGCCGGCCGACTATGCCGACTACGAGGAATCGATCGACGAGCAGGGCCCTGCCGCCGCGCCTCCGCCCGCCATCGGGCAGGACGAGCGCCGCATGCAGGTGCGGGCCTACAATTTCTGGGCCAGCTTGCTGGATCAGGGGCAGTTTCCCCCGGTTCAGTCGCTGCTCGACGGGCAGTTGCCCGATTTTGCCGATCATTCGGTACTGCTGCATTTCGATTCCGGGATCGAGGACCCGGCGATCCCGTTTCTGGGGCAGGTGCTGGCGGATGAATGCGAAGCGGGTGGCCCGCTGCGCCGTTTGAGCGATATTCCCGGCCGTTCGCTGCTCTCGCGCATCACCGATCACTATCTGCAGATCATCGCCAATCAGGCGCCGATCGGGTTTGAGGCGGAGTTCGTCAACCAGCGGGGCCGCACGATTCTCTATCGCGGCATCCTGCTGCCGTTCTCAACCGACAACGAGACCATCGATTATCTCTATGGCGTGATCAACTGGAAGGAACTGGCCGACCAGCAGACCACCGACGCGCTGCTGCTGGAAATCGAGCAGGCGCTCGATCAGCGCCCCGGCAGTGCATCGCTGGCCCCGCGCCGCGCGGCGCAAGTGCCGCTCGGCGGCTGGGCCGATGGGCCGGACAGTGCCTTGCTGGGCGATGAAGCCGCCGATTCGTCGCTGCTCGATCTGGCCGAATTCGGCGCCGAAATCATCCCCGGCGAACCTGCACTGGCGCTGCTGGCGGATGAAACACCCCCTTCGTGCCTTGCCGACTGGCTCGCCTCTGCCCGCGATCTGGCGCATATCGCCCATGCCAGTGAAGACCGCACGCGCGGGGCGCTCTATGCCGCGATTGGCCGTGCGTGGGATTTTGCGCTGGCCGCCGAAGACGCTCCGGAAGACTACGCCGAACTGGTCGCCGATGCCGGGCTGAAAATGCAGGCCCGCGCGCCACTGACCCCGCTGGTCAAGCTGGTGTTCGGCGCAGATTACGACAAGACGCGCATTGCCGAATATACCACGGCGCTGACCCACGCGCAGCGCCTTGCGCTGGGGTACGGCGAGCTTGGGGCCTATCTGGCCAAGGCGCCGGGCGGGCTCAAAGGCGTCGTTGCGCTGGAACGCAAGCAGCGCCGCGAGGAAACCGGCAAGGCCGCGCCCGCGCCGCGCGCTTTAATGGTGGAGGATCTGCGCGCGCTGGATCACAGACCGCTCTATGCGCTGGAACCGGAAGGCGCGGAGTTTGCGCTGGTTCTGGTGCGGCGTATTGCGGGCGGCTCTGCTGTGTTGCTGGGCGAAATCGCTGACGACCAGCCGATGTTGGAACGCGCGGCGCGGCGCCTGCTGGGCTGAAGCGCAGCTTTCGCGCCGCTGCAAAACCGTCTAGCCATGCGCCATGGCAGACATCCGGACTCTTACCCGAACCGCCGGCAAACCTCGTCGGCGCTGGCTCCTTTGGACGCTGGCGCTGCTTGCGACGCTCGGCCTTGGCGGTTTTCTGCTCTATCGTCAGGCGCTTGCGACTGAGGCGGTGGCTTTGCTCGACACCGCAGACCGGGTGCTGCGCGGCGGCGATGGCGGCCTGCGGGTGGCGGCAGCGGCGCGCTATGGCAGCGATCCGGCACAGAAGCTGGAACTGATCCTCCCCGCCGATACTGCAGCCCGCAAGGGGCCACTGCCAATCGTGGTGTTCATCCATGGCGGCGGCTGGCGTTCGGGCGATCCGCATGATTATCGCTTCATCGCTCGCGCGCTGGTGCCGCAGGGCTATGCCGTGGTGTTGGCGGGCTACCGGCTCCATCCCAAGGCGCACTATCCTGCCATGCTGGAAGACGGCGCGGCGGCGCTGCGCTGGGTGGCCGATCATGCTGCCGCGCATGGCGCCGATCCGCGCCGCGTGGTGCTTATGGGCCATTCCGCCGGGGCTTATAACGCGGTCATGCTGGGCCTCGATCAGCGTTGGCTGGCGGCGCGCGGCCTTTCCGCCAATGCCTTGCGCGGAGTGATCGGCCTCGCCGGGCCGTATGATTTCTATCCGTTTGACACGGCCGCAACGAAGCTCAGCTTCGGCAAGGCGCCCGATCCGGAGCAGACCCAGCCGGTCGTCCATGCGCGCGCAGGAGGGCCGCCGCTGCTGCTGGTTCATGGTACTGCCGATACGCGGGTGCGCCCGCGCAATTCGGTGGGGCTTGCCCGCACGATGACCCGCGCCGGGGCGCCAACGCGGGCCGTGCTGCTGGACGGGGTGACGCACGAAGGCCTCATCATGATGTTTGCCCGGCCGTTTTCCCGCGATCCGCGGGCGCTGGATGCAGTGCTGCCGTTCATCGCAAAAGTCACCGCTTCACCGCCGGTTAAGCCGAACGGCGGATAAACAGAGCCATCGTGATACGCCTTACTCCCCGCAGCATCGGATCCGCTCTTGCGGCCACTCTGGCCGTCACGCTGGCAGCCGCGCTCGCGCCCGCCCCGGCGGCAGCGCAATCCGTGCTGCGCGATGCCGAAACCGAAGCCTTCTTTCAGGAAATGGCCGCGCCGATCGTGGCTGCGGCCGGGTTCAATCCCCGCGCGATCGATGTCGTCCTGCTCAATGATCCTTCGATCAATGCCTTCGTGGCTGGCGGGCAAACAGTCTATTTCCATTCCGGGCTGCTCAGCACGGCAGACAACGCGCAGGAAGTGCAGGGCGTGTTCGCGCACGAACTTGGCCATATCACCGGCGGCCACGTGATCCGGGGGGACGAGGGCGGCAAGCCTGCCACCGGTATCACGCTGCTCAGCTTGCTGCTGGGCGCGGCGGCGGCGGCGGCGGGATCGGGCGAGGCGGGCATCGGCATCATGATGGCCGGGCAGCAGGCTGCGATGGGCAAGTATCTGGCCTTCAGCCGCGCGCAGGAATCCTCTGCCGATGCCGCCAGCGTCGATTTCCTGACCAAGGCGGGCATTTCGGGCAAGGGCTCGATTGATTTCTTCAAGAAGCTCCAGAACATGGAATTCCGCTATGGCTTCAAGCGCGATAGCGATGCGGAGTTCTATTCGACCCACCCGATGACATCGGACCGGCTGACAACGCTGCAGGATTCCTTCTCGCAGGATCCGGCGTGGACCCGGCCCCCCGATTCCGCGCTGCAGGAGCGGTTTCGGCGGGTGAAGGCCAAGCTGGTGGGCTATCTGGGCGATCCGGCTGCCACGCTGGCGGCCTATCCCGACTGGATGCAGGATGCGCCTGCGCACCTGGCCCGCGCCTATGCCTTCCACAAGGAAGCGCTGATGGACAAGGCGCTGGCCGAGACCGATGCGCTGCTGAAAATGGACCCGAACGATCCTTATGCGCTCGAACTGAAGGGGCAGGTCCTGCTTGAATCCGGCCGGCCAAGGGACGCGCTCGAACCGCTGCGCCGCGCAACCGAACTGACCCGCAACGCCCCGCTCATCGCCACCACGCTGGGCCATGCGCTGCTCGCCACAGAGGACAAGACCAATTTCCCCGAAGCCGCGCGCGTGCTGCGCACGGCCGTGGCGCGTGACCGGGACAATCCTTTCGCCTGGTATCAGCTGGGCGTGGTCTATGAAGCGCAAGGCGATACCGCGCGGGCGCGGCTGGCCAGCGCCGAACAGCAACTGGGCGAAATGCGCCTGCCCGAAGCACTGCGCAGCGCCGAAGCAGCAGAAGGCGCCCTGCCCAAGGGCACACCCGATTGGCTGCGCGCGCAGGATATCGCCATGTCGGCCCGTGCGATGATTGAGCGGATGAAGAAGTCGCGCTAGCTGGTATTTCGCTTTCAGGAGTTTCCTACATGCGTTTCAGCCCGTTCCTTGCCCTCGCGCTTGCTTTGGGGGCAGCCGGTGTTGCCGGTGGCTGGTGGGCCATGCAGAACCGCGAGGCGGCAGCAGAGACGCAGGCGTCAGCCTCTGATGGCAAGCTGGAAAGCCAGCTGGCCGAAGCCGGGATCGATGCGCGCCAGCGCGGCGCGTTCGAGGCGCTGGTGAGGGGCTATATCCTCGACCATCCCGAAATCCTGCCCGAAGCGATGGAAAAGCTGCAGGCGCGCGAATCCGAAGCCCGGCTTGCCCCTTTGCGCGGCGCGGTGGAAACGCCGTTCCCCGGCGCCGTGATCGGCAATCCGCAAGGCAAGGTCACGCTGGTGGAGTTTACCGATTTTGCCTGCACTTATTGCCGCAGCAGCGTCGCCGATGTTGAAGCGCTGGTGAAGGCCAACCCCGATCTGCGCGTTGTAATCCGCGAACTGCCGATCATCGCGCCCGAAAGCGAACCTGCCGCGCGCATGGGCCTGGCGGCGGCCGCGCAGGGCAAATATGCCGCGTTCCACAAGGCGATGTTCGCGGGCGAACGGCCCGGCAGCGCCAGCATCGCGGCCGCTGCCGGCGCTGCCGGGGTGGATAGCGCCGCTGCGGGCAGCTTCACGCAGACACCGGGCGTGAGCCAGGAACTGGAGCGCAATCTGGGCCTCGCGCGCCAGCTTGGCATCAGCGGCACACCGGCGTGGAGCGTGGGCGGCAAGCTGCTGACGGGCGCGGTCGGGCGCGAGGCGCTGCAGCAGGCGGTAAACGCCGCGCGCAAGGGCTGATGCGCGGAGCTGCGGCGGCGCTTGCATTCGGGCTGGTTCTGGCCGCGCCCGGCCCGCCGCCTGCTGGCGCGCAGCCGGTCGATGATCTTCAGGCCGCCGATGCGCTGGTCCAGTCCATCGGCTGGCGGCTGAGCCATGCCAATGCCCCGCAGTGCCCCCGCGCCGCGCCGGGCATCGGCCTGCTGCTGGCGGATGCGCAGACCTTTGCCGATCCGGCTGCTGCGCGCGCGGCCTATGGCCTGACCGGCGATGTTGCGGTGGCAGCGGTGGCAGCGGGCAGCCCTGCGGACAAGGCGGGCCTTCTCGCCAACATGACGATCATGGCCGTGGGCGATCTGCCAGTCTCCTCCCTGCCCCTGTCGGCCCCCCGCCAGGGTAGCTGGGACCGGATCTGGGCGCTGCAGGCGCGGCTTGAACAGGCCGCCGCCCAGGCGGGGGAAGCAGTGCTGACGCTGGCGGATGGGCGCGTGATCACGATCAAGGCTGCGCCGTCTTGCGCGGTGCGCTTCATTCTTGATGATGGCCGGGGCAACGCCGGGGCCACGCGCATGCAAGTGCGCATCGGCCGCAAGGCGCTGGGCCAGCTTGGCGGCGATGAAGCGCTGATCGCGGCGCTTCTGGCGCACGAACTGGCGCATGCCGCGCTTGATCACGAAACCGTGCTCGGCACCGGCACGCCCACGGTGAAAGCCGTGCGCCGCACCGAGCGCGAGGCGGACCGGCTATCGGTGTGGATCCTGGCCAGGGCAGGCTATGATCCGGAAGCCGCGCCGCGCATGATCCGCCAGCTTGGCCCGCACGGGATGTTCGTCACAGCCTCGCCCACGCATGGCAAAAGCAGTACCCGCGCGCGGGAGATGCTGGCCGAGATTGCGCAGCTTCGCGGCGCGCCCGATGCCGATTGGGCGCGCCGTTTCAGGCCTGAACCGGCGCTTTCGTCGCCGTCTGTTCCATTGCCGTGATTGCCGTTTCGTTGCGGGGGCGGGCCATGACCCGGCGCAGCATCGGCTCGAAGAAATCGAGCGGCAGCGTATCGTAATCCGGGTCGAACGCGGACTGATCATACTTTGCGCAGAATTCGGCGCAGGCATCGAAGTGCGGATTGTCGCGGTGCTTCTCGCGCACGTTGCGGTCGATGCCGAGGTAGTGGAAGTAGTAGTAGCCTTGGAAAGCGCCGTGGTTGCGGCAGATCCAGTGCTCTTCCTCGCTCACGAACGGCTGGAGGATCGCGGCGGCGATTTCGGGGTGATTGTAGGAGCCCAGTGTATCGCCAATATCGTGCAGCAGCGCCATCACCACATAGCTTTCCGGGCGGCCATCGCGGTGGGCACGGGTGGCGGTTTGCAGGCTGTGCGTCAGCCGGTCGATCGGAAAGCCCCCGAAATCCCCATCCAGCAGCCTGAGATGCGCCAGCACGCGATCTGGCAGGCCTGCGGCAAAGCCCACATAGTCGCGCGCGATGATCGCCCAGTCTTCCTGCGTGCCTTCGTCCATCGCGTGGAATTGCGCGCGCGCTTCGGAAATGCCGTGATGGTCCATGGTTCTCTCCCTTTTGCGCAGGAGAGTAACCGTTTTGTGCGCCTGCGCAAAGCCTGCCTGTGGCGCAGGGCGCGCCAACAGGTTACAGACCTAGCATGGCAATGAAGCTGCCGCTGCGTCCCACGCCGTTTTTCGGCAACAAGAACCGCGCCTTCTGGCGTCTGCAGATGCTCGGCTGGGGCGGTGCGATGCTGCTGCGCGCGCTCTCCAGCCTGGCCAATGCGCAGCCGTGGTCGTTCCTGATCATCGTCCTGATCGCCTCGATAACCGGGTTTTCGCTCTCGCTGATCCTCTCTGTGATCTATCGCAACCTGATCAACCGCACGCCGCTGATCACCTGGGGCATCACGGCCGTGGTGCTGGCGGTGGCGGTCGGGCTTTATGCCTTCATCGATTCGTGGGTCATCAGCCTCTATCGCACCGATGGCAATTCGGGTTTTGCGCAGCTGTTCCTGGGCGTGTTCTACCTCGATCTCACGCTGCTGGGTGCGTGGTCGGCGCTGTATTACGCGATCAATTTCTATGTTCAGGTGGAAGAACAGAACGATGCGCTGATGCGGCTGGAAGCGCAGGCCACCTCGGCGCAGCTGGCCATGCTGCGCTATCAGCTCAATCCGCACTTCCTGTTCAACACGCTGAATTCGATTTCCACGCTGGTCCTGCTCAAGCAGACCGAGCCGGCCAATGCGATGCTCAGCCGCCTGTCCTCGTTCCTGCGCTATACCCTGATCAACGAGCCCACCGGCCGCGTGACGGTGGCGCAGGAGGTGGAAACGCTGAAGCTCTATCTTGATATCGAACGGATGCGCTTTGAAGAGCGCCTGAGTACCGAATTCCGCATCGACGAGGAAGCCTCGCCCGCGCTGATGCCTTCGCTGCTGCTCCAGCCGCTGGTGGAAAACGCGATCAAGTATGCCGTCAGCGCGCTTGAGGAAGGGGCCACGATCACGATTGCGGCGCAACTCGTCGGTTCGGTGCTGCGGGTCACCGTGTCCGATACCGGGCCGGGCTTGCAACCAGGCACAGACCCCTCGACATTGTTTGGCGTGACCAGTTCTTCCACGGATTCCACCCGGGTCGGCCTCGCCAATATCCGCGATCGGCTGGCCCAGGCTTATGGGGAGAACCAGCGGTTCGAAATCGGCGAACGGCCGGGCGGAGGCTTTCAGGTGGTGATCGAACTGCCCTTTGAGGCGCGTGAAGTGCCTGCTTCGCCGCAATCCGCCTCGCTCGTCCCACAGCAAAGGTAGCGCATGACCATTCGCACGATCCTCGTCGACGATGAGAAGCTCGCCATTCAGGGCCTCCAGCTGCGGCTGGAAGCCTTTCCCGATGTCGAGGTGATCGACACCTGCTCCAACGGGCGCGAAGCGATCCGCAAGATCAAGACCGAGAAGCCCGATCTGGTGTTCTGCGATATCCAGATGCCGGGGTTTGATGGATTCAGCGTGGTGAGCGGGGTGATTGAGATCGATCCGCCGCTGTTCGTGTTCGTCACCGCCTATTCCGAACACGCGATCCGCGCGTTCGAGGCCAATGCGGTGGACTATCTGCTCAAGCCGGTCGAGCAGAGCCGCTTGGCCGATGCGCTGGACCGGGCGCGCACGCGCCTTGCCGAAAAGCGCGGGCTGGAGGAGGCCGAAAAGCTCAAGACCGTGCTTGCCGAAGTCGCCCCCGATGCGATGGAAGCGATCCCCGAGGACACCGAACACGCCGTGGGCCGGTTCGAGAAGCTCATCAACATCAAGGACCGCGGCCAGATCTTCCGCGTCGATGTCGATACGATCGAGCGGATCGAGGCGGCGGGCGATTACATGTGCATCTACACCGGCGACAATTCGCTGATCCTGCGTGAGACGATGAAGGATCTCGAACGCCGCCTTGATCCGCGCGTGTTCCAGCGGGTTCACCGCTCGAAGATCGTCAACCTCGACCGCGTGCGCCAGGTGCGCCCGCACACCAACGGCGAATGTTTC
>JAIXYF010000059.1 GCA_027490345.1 Novosphingobium sp. | reverse complement strand
CGATGCCGCGCGCGCTGCCAGGGTCCGAATCGCTGGCCAGCGCATCCCCTGCTGCCTTGGCCACATCGGCAGACGCTGCGATATCGGCATCGGGGGTCAGCGGTTCGATCGGCGGAAGCTGCGCGGCATCGGGCCAATCGAGGGTCATCGCGGGAATGCCAGTCAGCGGGGCAATCGCCTCGGGCGCCAGCAGCGCGTCCGGATCGGGCACGGGCACTTTCGCGGCTTCGGTATCATTCGCCCACGATCCCGGATCATCCAGCGCCGTATCGGGGATAAGGTCTTCAAGTGCCTGATCCGCGCTGCGCGATTGCGCCTGCGCGGCTTGGGGCAGGCCGCCCGCCAGCGGACCGGCCAGAAGCAGGGCCAGAAGCGGGGCCAAAGGCGAGGCGGGCAGCCCTACGCGCGCCGCCTCAGATGTGGCGATAGGGGCCCTGGGCAGCAGCCAGATCATCGCGCAGCCCGTCCAGCAGGCCGTCCTTGCCGGTATCATCCGCGATCCGCCGATCCGCCCCGTTCGCGGTCGCGGCGCGGCCAATCGCGCGGGCCTGCTCATCGGGGTCAAAGCGTTCCCATCCTTCGCGGCCCAGCCGTTCCAGCGGCCGATAACGCACCTTGTACTGCATCCGCGCCGATCCTTCGACCCAATATCCGAGATAGACATAAGGCAGGCCGATCCGCGCGGCATGGAGGATGTGGTCCAGAATGATGAAATTGCCAAGCCCCCGGCGCCCGGGCGCCGGCATATCCGGCTGATCGGGCTCGTAGAAGCTGTAGATCATCGAAAGGCCGTCGCCCTGCCGGTCGGTCAGGCAAGCGCCGACCAGCTTGCCCGGCTTTCCATCCACCGAAGGCTCGCGGTATTCGATCACGAATGTGCTGACCGGCGTGTGCTCGACCATGTCGGCAAAGTCCATCTCGTCCATGGCTGCCATCCCGCCGCCGGGATGGCGCGCGGCCAGATAGCGCTGGAGCAGCTCGAACTGTTCGGGCGTGGACCAGGGCTTGCAGGCAGTGACGACGAGATCGCTGTTGCGCTTCAGGTTCTTGCGCTGCGTGGCCGATGGCACAAAATCGCCCGCCACCACGCGCACCGAAATGCAGGCCGAACAATCGATGCAGCTGGGACGATAGGCCACGGTCTGGCTGCGCCGGAAACCGATCCGGCCTAGCGCATCGTTCAGCTCGTCGGCATTGGGGCCTTTGAGCTCGGTGAACACCTTGCGCTCCGTCTTCCCCGGCAGATAGGGGCACGGGCTCGGGCTGGTCACGAAGAAGCGGGGAAAGCGGACGGGCGCAGTCACGGCCTTGGCGGTATCCTAGTCCGCCGCCGGACCATCCGGAAGCGCTGACAAGAGGAACATGCCTCAGCCGCGCGCTTGGTGAAAGAGCCATTAACCACCAAAGGTAGTTAATCAGCAGGGATTTCGATCCGGCGCGGTGCGGGGGCTGCCCGGCGTGCCGAAACGGGAAGTCCCCGCCGAAGGTATGACCAGACAGCGTTAACCCAGCTCCACCTGCTGCACATCATAGCCCTTGTTGCGCAAGCTGGCGACGAGCAGGTCGATCTGCTCGCGGTCGCGCGCCTCGCATTCGATCTCGGCGGTCAGGCCCTTGGCCGGCAGCGAGGTGAAAATGCGGTTGTGCCAGACTTCCAGAATATTGACCTGGTGGCGGTTGAAATCCTCCACCACCTTGAACAGCGCGCCGGGCCGGTCCTGCAAGGTGAGGCGCAGGCGCGCAAGGCGGCCCGAACGCGCCAGATCGCGCAGCAGCACATTGGCGAGCAGCCGCGTGTCGATATTGCCGCCGCACAGCACGAGGCCGATCTTGCGCCCGGCAAAACGCTTGCGGTGCGTCATCACAGCGGCAAGGCCGGCCGCGCCTGCGCCTTCGACGACGGTTTTCTCGATCTGCAGCAGCAGCGCAACGGCTGTTTCCAGCGCCGGTTCGCCCACCAGCACCACATCATCGGCAATCTTCTTGAGCACAGCCGAGGTGAACGTGCCCGGCTCTTTCACCGCGATGCCTTCGGCGATGGTATCCCCGCCGCAAGGCAGATCCAGTCCCTTGAGCTTGGCGTACATCGACGGAAACAGCGTGGCCTGCACCCCGATCAGCCCGATCGAGGGCTTCAGACCGCGCGCCGCCGTGCCCATGCCGCTGAACAGCCCGCCGCCGCCAATCGGCACCACCAGCGTTTCGAGTTCGGGCACATCCTCCAGCATTTCGAGCGCAACAGTGCCCTGCCCGGCAGCAACTTGCGGATCATCGAAGGGGTGGACGAATGTCATGCCGCGCTCGGCTTCCAGCAGGCGTGCGTGAGCATAAGCGTCGTCGAACGTCTCACCCTCCAGCACGACCGTACCGCCGACGCTTTCGGTCTGCATGATCTTCACGGTGGGCGTGGTGCGCGGCATCACGATGGTGACCGGCATGCCCAGCCGCGTACCATGATACGACAGGCCTTGAGCATGATTGCCCGCCGAAGCCGCGATCACGCCTTTCGCGCGCTGCTCGTCCGAAAGCTGGAGCAGTGCATTGAGCGCGCCGCGCTCTTTGTAGGCAGCCGTGAACTGCAGGTTCTCGAACTTGAGCCAGATCTCCGCGCCAGTAATCTCGCTCAGCGTCTTGCTGTACATCGTGGGCGTGCGCACGACCTGGCCTGCAATGCGGGCGGCGGCGGCACGAACGTCGTCAAGGGTCAGCAGGGCGGCGGGAGCAGTGATGGTCATCGCCCGCCCCTAGTCGAAACCTGCCCACATGGGAACCGCCGAAGCGCTGAGCTCCTAAGACTGGGCTCGCGGCCGCCTGAACACTGCCATGACAGCCAGCACGCCGGCGATGGCCAGCGTATCGGCGATCCAATCGCGGATATCGCAATGGCGGTGCAGCGCCGGAATCGCCTGCAGCACTTCCACCAAAGCGCCGATGAACGAAAGCCGCTCCGCCAGATGCAGCCGGGGAAAACGCGGAAAGGCCACGGCACCCAGGAAAGCCAGCGTCCCGAAGGCCAGCATGTGCTGCGCCTTGTCGCCCAGCTTGGGCATGTGCGGCGGGTGGGGCATCAACGCCAGCGCCACCGCCCCTGCAAGACAGCCCCAGAAGGCAAGGACGGCAAAACCGGCGATTCTGTTGCGCTGCAGCATAGTCCGCGTGGCTAGCCGCTCTGCCCGCAGCCGCACAAGCGGCAAATACAACCACGCCCGCGTGAAGGGGCTGGCAGCGCGCGGCAAAGTGGTTAGAAACCTGAAGCATGACAGACGCACCCACTCAGCCGCTCAACGTGTCCTTCCTCGGTCTTGGCGTGATGGGCGGGGCGATGGCCCGCCACCTCGGCACCGCCGGTCACACGCTTACCATCTACAATCGCACCCCGGCCCGCGCCGAGGCGTGGCAGGCAGCGCATCCCGGCCTTGCCGCGCGCGTGGTCTCCAGCCCGGCGGAAGCCGCAGAAGGCGCGGACGTGGTCATCACATGCGTTGGCAACGATGACGATCTGTCCGATGTCGTGCTCAGCCCCACGGGCGTGTTTGCCACGCTGCGCCGAGGCGCCTTGTTCATCGATCATACCACCGTTTCGGCGCGAATTGCCCGCCAGATCGCCGTGGAAGGCCGCGACAAGGAACTGCTTTGCGTCGATGCCCCGGTCACCGGCGGGCAATCGGGGGCAGAGGCTGGCACGCTTTCGATCATGTGCGGCGGCAGTGAAAAGGCGGTCGATGCCGCGCGCGGCGTGCTTTCCGCCTATGCCAAGCGCGTGGTCCATGTCGGCAAACCCGGCGCGGGGCAGACCGCCAAGATGGCCAACCAGATGTGCATCGCGGGCGCCATTGCGGGCCTTGCCGAAGCGATCCGATTTGCGCAGGCCGCCCGGCTCGATCTCGACAAAGTGTTCGAGGCGATTTCCGGCGGCGCGGCGCAATCATGGCAGATGGACAACCGCTGGCACACGATGGCGCAGGACGAGTTCGATTTCGGCTTTGCCGTAGACTGGATGCGCAAGGATCTGGGCCTTGCGATAGAGGAAGCGCGCAGCGTGGGCGCCAGCGTTCCCACAACAGCACTGATCGACCAGTTCTATGCCGATGTGCAGGCGCTTGGCGGCGGGCGGCAGGATACCAGCGCGCTCATCCGCCGCCTGCCGCGCCGGGGGAACGCATGATGGCGCGCGCCATTCTGCTGGCCGCCGCTGCTGCCCTTGCCACCCCAGCCCACGCCGATACGCTGATCGACAACGTGGCGGGCCAGACCATCGGCGCGGACGGCCAGGTCGAACGGTTCAAGGCCATGCTGATGGACGATGCCGGGGTGGTGAAGGCGCTGATCCACGAAGGCGAAAAGACCCCGAAGAAGGGCTTTCAGTATCACATCGACGGCAAGGGACGGATCCTGCTGCCCGGCCTGATCGACGCGCATGTCCATGTGATGAGCACCGGCTTTGCCGCGATGACGCTCGACTTGTCCGAAACCAACAGCCTGGCCGAAGCGCTGGAAAAGATCGCAGCATATGCAAAGGCCCACCCGGACCGGCCATGGCTGCTGGGACGCGGCTGGAATCAGGAACGCTGGAATCTCGGCCGCTTTCCCACTGCTGCCGAGCTTGACAGCGTGGTGGCGGATCGCCCGGTCTGGCTCGGCCGCGCGGACGGCCATGCCGGCTGGGGCAACAGCGCTGCGCTCAAGGCTGGCGGCGTGACCGCGGCCAGCAAGGCGCCAAATGGCGGCGAGATCATCCGGCTGGCCGATGGCAGCCCGGCAGGCGTGCTGGTAGACAACGCGTCAGACCTTGTCGAAGCCAAAGTCCCCCCGCCAACCCCGCGCGATTATGACGCCGCCCTTGGGCTTGCCCAGCGCGAGTTTTACCGGCGCGGGCTGACGGCCGTGGCCGACATGGGCACGACCATGGAGGACTGGCAGACCTTCCGCCGCGCCGGAGACGCGAACACGCTCTATGTGCGGATCATGGCCTATGGCGCGGGGATCGACAGCACGATTCAGATCGGCGGCCCCGGCCCCTCGCCCTGGCTCTATGCCGATCGGCTGCGGCTTAACGGCGTGAAGCTCTACATGGACGGGGCGCTCGGTTCACGCGGCGCATGGCTCAAGGCGCCCTATGCCGACAAGCCCGATACGCGCGGCCTCCCCCGTGTCACGCAGACGCAGCTGGGCAACCTGATGAGCCGCGCGGCGATGGACCAGTACCAGATCGCCGTCCACGCCATCGGCGACGAGGCGAACCGGGTGCTTCTGGGCGCGATGGAAGATCTTTCCGCCACCTATAAAGGTGATCG
>JAIXYF010000240.1 GCA_027490345.1 Novosphingobium sp. | reverse complement strand
GGGATAGCCTTGCGCATGGCGGGCGACAAGTTCGCTTTCGGAAATCAGCGCATCGCCCTGATCCTTGCCGCCATCGGTGCCGCCGTCGGCGAGATAGTGCTTGGCGGTGGCCGCCACGCGGTCAGCGGCGAGTGGCTTGCCGGGGATCAGCGGGCCTTGCAGGCCCACGGTCATCGCCTTGGCATAGCTGGCAATCAGCGCAGGATCGGCGCCATAGCCTTCATAGCTGCGGCCCCAGCGCAAGTCTTGCGGCACGGCGAGCGTCGGCGCGAAGGTCCAGTCGACTCCGCTGGCGGCCACTTCGATCGCGGTCACTTCGCCGATGCGCTGGATGAGGGCGGGATCGCGCGCGGCGCCAAGGCCGATGTTGTGCGGGAAGATCGTGGCGCCGGGCAGGTTGGAATGGCCGTGCACAGCATCGATGCCGAACAGCATCGGAATGCCCGCACCTGCCTTGGCGGAGGCCGCGCGCAATTCATGCACCAGCTTCGACCACTTCGTGGCATCGGCGCGTTCATCGCCATAAGGGCCGGAATTGCCGCCCGCGAGAATCGAGCCAAGCGGGTACTGCGCAAGGTCTTCTGGCGTGATCGCGCTGATATCGGCCTGGATCATCTGGCCGACTTTCTGTTCCAGCGTCATGCTGGCGATCATGCGGCGGATGCGACGTTCGGTGGCCGGGCTGGAGATGGCAGCGGGGCTCTTGGCCGCGGGCCAAAGCGCGGGGCGGGCCGTGCTGGAGGGCAGATCCCGGGCCACCAGAACACTGCCCGAAGCCAGCAACATGGCCGCCAAAAGCGTGCGCCGAAGCATCATCGTCACTCTTCCCCGTTATTTCTGTGAACGTTCTCATTCGTGTCGTCGCATGAGAAAGCATGAAAATCAAGCGGGCCGATCAGTTTTTGGGCAGCCCACCGTTTTTGGCAGCCATCAGTTTTTGGCAAGCGGCGCCTCGCGCAGCCCCGCAAGCAAGAGGGCGGCAACGCATGCCAGCGCGGCAAACAGCACGAACAACCCGGAAAACCCGAACCACGGCACCAGCGCGAGCGTGAACCAGGGCATGACCAGCGATGGCATGGTGTTGGTGAGATTGAACAGCCCGAGATCGCGCCCGCGCCGGTTGCTATTGGGCAGGGTGCGCAAAGTCTGCGCGGAATGGAGCGCGAGGAAGATCGAGGTGGAGAAGCCGAACACGGCATAGCTGGCCACGCCGGCCGTCACGTTTTGTGCCAGCGCCATGCCGACAAGCCCGAAGGGCGCGATAAGCGTGCACACGACGAGCGGGCGGAACGGGTGGCCGCGCCGATCTGCCCAGCGCCCCGCGAGGAGCGCGGCAGGCGCCGAAAGCACGAGGACGAGGCTGAAGACGCGCGCGGTGAGGTAGTCCTCCACCAGCGGATCGATCGAGCGCAGCCACAGATAGAGGAACGAGAACAGCGCCGCTTCGGCGACTTGCACCAGCAGGCGCGCGGCCCACATCCTGAGCGCGGATTGGCGCAGCGCGTAGCCTTGCCGGGCAGGCTGCCGCGGTAGCG
Organism: Novosphingobium sp.; assembly: GCA_027490345.1. Classification (GTDB taxonomy): domain Bacteria; phylum Pseudomonadota; class Alphaproteobacteria; order Sphingomonadales; family Sphingomonadaceae; genus Novosphingobium. The sequence goes on along the minus strand of JAIXYF010000240.1, from coordinate 1,199 downwards.
GCGCGGCAGGTTCGGCGGGGTCGCAGCGCGGGAGCTGGGGCGCCAGCAGCAGCGTGGGCAGGACCGCCGCCGCCACGATGAGCGCGACGAGCGCAAGGCGGCCATCGGGCGAAGCAAGGCCGGGCATGGTGACCAGCGCGCCCGTCAGCGCGCCAAGGCCAGGGCCGAAAGCAAGCAGCCCGCCAAGCAGGCCCTTCTGGCCATCGGGCACGCAGTCTGCACCCCAGGCGGCAAGCGGGGCGAGCATCATGTTGAGCGCGATCTGCCACGCCGTGACGATGAGAATGAGCCCTTCCAGGCTCTGCGCCAGCGGCACGAGCAGCAGAAGGCAGCAGGATAGCGCGAGGCCAAGCGCCGCCCACGCGCGGCGCGTGCCGGTGATATCGCTCAGCCACCCGAACAGGATATGCCCCGCGCTCGCCGCAATCGCGCCGCAGAACGCGATGGCCGAAAGCCACAGAACGGCCCGGTCTGGCGGCACGAGCGCCGCAATCCGCACAGGCAGGAGAATGGTGAGAAAGGGGACATAGGCAATCGACCCGCCCGCCCATGCCAAGGCATAGAGCACGAGGAACCGGAGCGGCTGGCGGGTTTCGGGTTCGCCGGAGGCGCCCGGCTGATCAGGCACTCACGGTTTGCCTGGCATCGGCGACCGAGCCTCGCTCGACCAGCGTGGCGGGGATCACCGTGACCGCGTCGGGCAGGCGTCCGCCCTTCTGCGCGGTGATGATGAGCTCGACTGCCTTGGACGCAGTGGCGGCGATGGGCTGATCGATCGCGGTGAGCGGGGGCTGGGTGAACTGCATCATCGGCGTGTTGTCGAAGCTGATGAGCGAGAGATCCTCCGGCACCGCCAGCCCCGACTTGCGCGCGACTTCGAGCGCGGCAAGGGTCATCTGATCGCTGCTGGCGATGATTGCGGAAGGCGGCGATGGCAGGGCCAGCAGCGCCTGCGCCGCGCGCTCGCCCGATGCATAGGTGAAATCCCCCGGCTGCAGCAGATCGCCCGTCGGCAGGCCCGCCTCGGCCATTGCCCTTTTCCAGCCATCGATGCGCCAGCCCGAAAGGTTGTAATCGGGCGAGCCGGCAATGAACCCGATGCGGCGATGCCCGCGCGCAATCAGGTGGCGGGTGGCGGCCGCGGCGGCGCCTTCATCGTCCATCAGGATCGGCATGCCGCGATCCTGCGCCTTGGAGCC
>JAIXYF010000259.1 GCA_027490345.1 Novosphingobium sp. | reverse complement strand
CTCTAACGAGGCTAATAGAAAAGAATCCTGCGGACTCGTGCTAACCCTTTTGCCGCCTGTGGATAATCTTGGCGCGACGGGCCTGCTCAACGTCCGCGTCAAGCTTGTCGGGTTCGCGGTGGCAGGAGCGCGGCCATGAGCGAGCCAACTGCGCAGCGGCACAGCTCCTCGCACGCCATCAGGTCAGCAACAGCCAGCGCCCTGACCGAAGTCGAAGTGACCTGGATCGAGAAGCGCTACGAACAATGGATCCGCTTCGGGCGCATCGCGGCTGACACGATCATCAACCGCCGCACGCGCGTCATCGCCTTCCGTCCCGGCGCGGTCTTCGCCTTCGTGCGCTGGTCCTCGAACGACTATGGCACCATCCATTCGTGCATCGACATCGTGACGGCAGTGGCACCGGGCGAGGCCTACACGACGTTGCCGTTTGTCCGTCCCGGCGCTGACATTCTGCTGCACATCGAGGGCTGGCCCAAGGTCGCACAGGTGTTGCAGGCCATCGATGCGGTCGAAGCCGCCGGTGTTGATCCGTGCGACGCATCGCCCGATCACTGGCGCCACGTCGGCAACCGGCTGAATGCCGGAATGCCGTTCAGGGCTTACACAGCGGAGCGGCACGCGGCCTGGCTCCGGCGCAAGGCGCTCGAAGCATGAGCCGCCGCCGCTATGTTCGCGCCACGATACTGTGGGCAGGCTTGTTCAGCGCCGGGTTCGCAGCAGTCGCCATGCTATCGCCGCGACCGCGACTGATGTGGAACGCGAGCGCCAGTGCGCCCGTCGGCCTCTATCGCCTCGTGAGCGACACACGCCCAAGGCTCGGCGAACTGGTCGCCATTGTGCCGCCGACTGCGACCGCACGGATGATGGCCGAGCGCCACTATCTGCCAATCGGCGTGCCGCTCATGAAACATATCGCGGCCTTGCCCGGGCAATGGGCGTGCCGCGCCGGCGCTGTCGTCTCGGTGGACGGCAAGCGTGTCGCCATAGCCAAATCGCACGACAGAATGGGTCGGCCTTTGCCAAGCTGGCAGGGCTGTCACCGTGTTCGGACAGACGAATTGTTCCTGTTGAACCCGGCGCCCGACAGCCTTGATGGGCGCTATTTCGGCGCTCTGCCGGCAGCCGGTCTTATCGGCACGGCACACCCCATCCTTACCCGTGATGCACCTGACCAGCCCCTGCGCTGGCGAGGCTTTGGTGCATCCGCCGCTTCCCCAACCACCAACCAGGAGCACAGGCCATGATGATCGGCGTCTTTCATTCCGCGCAGGACAGTTTCACCGGGCAAATCCGGACCCTCACGCTCGATGCTGTCGTGACGCTCATCCCGGCTCCATCGAACGACAGCGACAATGCACCCGACTGGCGCGTGCTGCTCGGCGATGCCGAAACCGGCACTGAAATTGGTGCTGGCTGGAACCGCACAGGCGAGCGCGCCGGTGCCTTTGTCGCGGTGCAGATCGACGACCCGGCCTTTGCCCAACCCCTGCGCGCCAACCTGCTTCGCTCCATGTCCCGTGACGACGAGCATCACCTGCTCTGGTCGCGTCCGACCAATCGCGATCGGAAATAAGCCATGACCGCTGCTTTGCTTCGCCGTCGCCGTCGCCGGTGTTCCGTAATTCGGATTGCCGTTCGGCTGCGCATTCACCTTCTCCTTCCCGGCACTTGTTTCGCTCTCGGCTTGGCAGCGGCGACGTCTCCGGTTGCCGCGGTTGCGACGGTGCCTGACCAGTTTGCATCGCATCCTTATGCGCCGCATGTCGCAGAGGCATCGCAGCGCTTCGGCATTCTGCACCGGGCTCCAGAGCCCACACCGCAGGCCCTTCGCGCGCGGTTTCGCCTGCGGGAGCCATCGGGCTGATGCAGATCATGCCCGGCACTTGGTCTATGCTGAGCGCGCGGCATGGCCTTGGCTCTGACCCGTTCGATGTGCGTGCGAACATCCTTGGAGGTGCGGCCTATCTGCGCGCCATGTGGGATCGGTATCGCAATGTCAGCTTGATGCTGGCGGCCTACAATGCGGGACCCGGCCGTGCCGATGACTATGCTGCCGGTCGTCGCAGTCTTCCGGCAGAAACCGTCAACTACGTCGCCCAGATCGCGCCAAGTCTTGGAATGGCTAGCATCGCTTCGCCTGCTGCCATGCCACCTGCCAATGCTCATCCCTGGCGTCAGGCTACATTGTTCACACCGCGCGGCGATGGAGAAGCGAGCAGCACTGACGGTGCTGCCGATGTGCAGCCACAGCGCACCCAGCTTGCGTCGCCGTCGGCCTCTTTGCCGATATCGAGCTCCGCGCCGCCCCCCCTGTTTGTGTCGCTTTCACCGCGAAATCCGTGATGGGTTACACCAGCGCATCTCTGACGGTTCGGGCGTCGTCTCGGATGGACACGGCGGGGAGGCGTGTGTTTGAGCGAGAGGGCAATTTTGGAGGGCAAGATAAAAGGAGTGCCAGCACCTGGCCCTCATGTGGTTGTTGTAGTGCGAGAATTTCGTATGGCACCGGACATAACCGGCCATACAATGTTTCCCACGCGCCCGGAAATCTGCCGCGTAATCGTCTGGCACCT
>JAIXYF010000225.1 GCA_027490345.1 Novosphingobium sp. | reverse complement strand
CTGTTCGAAAGCTTCCAGCCCTCCTGCGTCGTCGGCTTCGGCGGCTATCCGGCGCTGCCTGCGCTGCTGGCCGCACGCTCGGCGCGCATTCCCACGGTGATCCACGAACAGAACGCGGTGCTGGGCCGCGTGAACCGCCTGCTCGCCAAGCGCGTGGATGCCATTGCCACGGCCTATATGGATGTCGAGCGGCTCGATCCGGGGCTCTGGGGCAAAGTCCACCGCGTCGGCAATCCGGTGCGCGCCGAAGTGCTGGCGCTGCGCGGCGAAGCCTTCCCCGAGTTCACCGAGGACAGCCTGTTTCGCGTACTGGTGACGGGCGGCAGCCAGGGCGCTTCGGTCTTGTCCGAAGTCGTGCCCGATGGCCTCGCCATGCTCCCGCCCGCGCTTCGCCACCGCTTGCAGGTCACGCAGCAGTGCCGGCCCGAAGACATCGAAGCGGTGCGCACGCGCTATGCCGGGCACCAGATCCCGGCGGAACTCGGCACCTATTTCGAAGACATGGCGACCCGCCTTGCCGAAACGCACTTGTTCATTGGCCGGTCCGGTGCCTCGACCATTGCGGAGCTTACCGCCGTTGGCCGGCCTGCCATTCTCGTGCCGCTGCCCATCGCGACCGATGACCATCAGGCAGTCAACGCGCGTGAGATGGTGAAGGCGGGCGGCGCGCGGGCGATCCGCCAATCGGGCTTCACGCCCAAGGAACTGGCCAAGCAGATACAGACGATGGCGCTCAACCCGCTTTCGCTCGCCAATGCGGCCCATGCCGCGTGGAATTGCGGCCTTCCCAATGCGGTCAAGGATCTGGCCGATCTGGTCGAAGGCTTCGGCGGTGTGCCGATGATGGATGTGATCCGCGTGGAAGGGATGCAGGCTGCACCCTCGGCGCGAGAGGCGCTTGCAAGGGAGACCGCCGAATGAAGGGTGTCGGCACCGAAATCGGCACGATCCACTTTGTCGGCATTGGTGGCATCGGCATGTCCGGCATTGCCGAAGTCATGCACAACATGGGCTATAGCGTGCAGGGTTCGGACATGGCGGAAAGCTATGTCGTCGATGGCCTGCGCCAGCGCGGCATTGCGGTGATGATCGGCCAGCGCGCTGAAAACGTGGCGGGCGCGGCGGTTGTCGTCACGTCCACTGCCGTGAAGCGTGACAATCCCGAAGTCGTCGCTGCCCTGGAAGGCCGCATTCCCGTGGTGCGCCGCGCCGAAATGCTGGCCGAACTGATGCGGCTGAAAAACACCGTCGCGGTGGCGGGCACGCATGGCAAGACCACCACGACCTCGATGATCGCCTGCCTGCTCGATGCGGGCGGGATCGATCCCACCGTGATCAACGGCGGCATCATCAATTCCTATGGCTCGAACGCGCGGTTGGGCGATAGCGAGTGGATGGTGGTCGAGGCCGATGAAAGCGACGGCTCGTTCCTCCGGCTCGATGGCACGTTGGCTGTCGTCACCAATATCGATCCCGAACACCTCGATCACTACGGCTCGTTCGAAAAGGTGAAGTCGAGCTTCGTCGAGTTCATCGAGAACGTGCCGTTTTATGGCGCGGCGATCCTGTGCATCGATCATCCCGAAGTGCAGGCGATCATTCCCAAGGTGCGTGATCGCCGCGTGGTGACGTATGGTTTTTCCGCGCAGGCAGACGTGCGCGGCGAGGCGGTGACGCCGATAGCGCTTGAAGGTTCGGGGGGCGGCAACCGCTTCACCGCTGTGCTGCGCCAGCGCGACGGCAGCTTCCGCCGAATCGAGGGCATCGAACTGCCGATGCCGGGCCGCCACAACGTGCAGAACGCATTGGCTGCCGTTGCCGTTGCGGTCGAGATGGGCGTTTCGGAAGAGCTGATCCGCACCGGCTTTGCCAAGTTCGGCGGGGTCAAGCGCCGCTTCACCAAGGTCGGCGAAGTGGACGGGGCCACCGTGATTGACGATTACGGCCACCATCCGGTCGAAATCCGCGCCGTCCTCGCCGCCGCGCGCGAGGGCGTGCAGGGCCGGGTCATCGCCGTCGTCCAGCCGCACCGCTTCACCCGCCTGCGCGATCACATGGAAGAGTTCCAGGGCGCGTTCAACGATGCCGACGTGGTCTATGCCGCGCCCGTCTATCCGGCAGGCGAGCAGCCCATCGAAGGCGTGGACAGCGCGGCGATGGTCGAGGGCATCAAGGCACGCGGCCACCGCAGCGCACACCTCATCGCGTGCGCGGAGGCGCTGGCCGCCGAACTGGCAGGCGTGATCCAGCCGGGAGACATGGTCGTCTGCCTTGGCGCGGGCGATATCACCAAGTGGGCGGCAGGCCTTGCCGGAGCGATTGCCCAGCAGCGAGGGGCTGCGTGACCACGCTGACTGCCCTTCCTCCGGTTCGCGGCAAGCTGACGCCCGATGCCCCGCTTGCGCCCTTGGTGTGGTTCAAGTCCGGCGGCACCGCGCAGTGGTTGTTCGAGCCCAAGGACGTGGCCGATCTGCAGGACTTCCTCGCCGGTCTTGCGCCGGACGTACCTGTCATGGCGCTCGGCCTCGGCTCCAACCTGATCGTCCGTGATGGCGGCGTCCCCGGGGGCGTCGTCCGTCTCGGCAAGGCCTTCGCCAAGGTCGAGTGCATCGACGAGACCACGCTCAACTGCGGCGGCGGAGCCAGCGGCATTCTCGTCTCCAGCACCGCGCGGGACAGCGGCATCGCGGGCCTCGAATTCCTCCGCTCTATCCCCGGCACCGTCGGCGGCTTCGTGCGCATGAACGGCGGGGCTTATGGCCGCGAGGTCAAGGATGTGCTGATCGATTGCGACGTCGTGATCCGCTCGGGCGAGATTGCCACGCTGCCGCTCAGCGAACTCGGCTATACCTACCGTCATTCCGAACTCACGGACGGCTCCATCGTCGTCGCCGCGCGGTTCCGGGGCCATCCCGGCGAACCCGCCGCGATCCAAGCCGAAATGGACCGCATCAGCGCCGCGCGCGAGGCCAGCCAGCCGCTGCGCAGCAAGACCGGCGGCAGCACCTTCAAGAACCCTGATGGCGGCAAGGCGTGGGAACTTGTCGACAAGGCCGGTTGCAGGGGCCTCACCATCGGCGGCGCGCAAGTCTCCGAAAAGCACACCAATTTCCTCATCAACACCGGCGAAGCCACCAGCGCCGAGATCGAAGCGCTGGGCGAGGAAGTGCGGCGGCGGGTGAAGGAACAATCGGG
>JAIXYF010000080.1 GCA_027490345.1 Novosphingobium sp. | reverse complement strand
TGCCGCGCGCACCGATCGCAAGTGGTCGCCGCGCGCCGGGGTGATCGTGAAGCCCAAAGCCAACATCTCGCTCTATGGCAGCTACACGAAGAGCTTCCTTCCCCAGTCTGGCGACCAGTTCAACGCGCTCGATGCCGTGCAGGCCACGCTTGCGCCCGAGGAGTTCCGCAATCTGGAAGTCGGCGCCAAGTGGGACGTGACGCCGGCCTTCGCGCTGTCCGCCGCCGCCTACCGGCTTGACCGCGAAAACTCGCGCTTCAACGATCCCGTTACCGGTCTGCCCGTTCTTTCCGGGAAGACTCGTACGCGCGGGATCGAACTTTCGGCCACGGGCAGGATTCTGCCTGAATGGCAGGTCAGCCTCGGCTATGCGCTGCAGGATGGCAAAGTACGCTCCAGCACCACTGCCGCTCCGGCCGGGCGCGCCGTGGCGCTCCTTCCCGAAAGCCAGCTCTCCTTGTGGACGCGCTACGATGCCTCGTCGAAGCTGGGCTTCGGGCTGGGCGTGACGCACCAGTCGTCTTCGTTTGCCACGATCAGCAATGCGGTCACCCTGCCAGCATGGACCCGCGTCGATACCGCGGTGTTCTACACCGTGTCCAAGGCGGTCTCGGTCCAGATCAATGTCAACAACCTGCTGAACGATCAGTATTTCCCGACCGCACACACAGATAACAACCTTTCCACCGCGCAGCCCCGCAGCGCGCGGCTTGCAGTGCGGATGGCGGTCTAGAGCCCCGGCGTGGTGGCCGTTTTGGGAACCGGCAAAGGCACACCCGGTTCCATCCCGCGTGCGATCCGCCCCGCGCGCTGGATCGTGCGGACCAGCCGCGGATAGACCCCGCAGCGGCAGATATTGGTGATCGCCGCCTTGATATCGGCTTCGGTGGGATCGGTGTTCTGGGCCAGCAGCGCCGCGCCGGCCATGATCAGGCCAGGGGTGCAAAAGCCGCACTGGATCGCTTGTTCGGCCACGAAAGCCTGCTGCAGCGGATGGCCTCGATCGGCAGAGAGGCCCTCGATCGTGGTCACGCTGCGCCCTTCGGCCTCGCCCAGGACAAGCGTGCAACTGGGCATGGCCTGCCCATCAACGATGACCATGCAGGCGCCGCACTCGCCCGTACCGCAGCCATATTTGGTCCCTGTGAGATTGGCCGCATCGCGCAGCGCCCACAGCAAGGGGGTATCGCTCTCCAGCTGGATCTCGATCGGCTGGTTGTTGACTGTGAGGATGGCCATCGCGGCGCCAAGCCTAACCCGCTGCCCCGCGGCCCGGCAAGGGCCTCAATCCCGCCAGGAACGGTCGATCTGGTCGATCCGCCGGGTCCAGGCGTTGAAATCGCCCACGCCCGGCCCGCCGCCCGGCGGATTGGCAAGGCTGAGATCGCGCTGGTGCACGGCGATCACATCCGGCCCGATCATCACCGGCGGACGGCCCATCGAAAGCGTGGCTATCTGGATCTCGCACGCCCGCTGCAGCGCCCACATCTGCACGAACATCGCCTGCAGGGTCTTGGCCATGACCACCGGGCCGTGGTTGCGCAGCATCAGGATGTTCTTGTCCGCCAGATTGGCCAGCAGCCGCTCGCCCTCTTCGGCGCGCACCGTGATGCCCTCGAATTCATGATAGGCCAGCCGCCCGATGAAATTGCAGGCATAGAAGTTGATCGGCATCAGCCCTTCCTCAAGGCTGCACACCGCCATCGATGCTGTCGTGTGAACGTGGCAGATGGCATGCGCCCAATCGAGGTGGCGATGGAAATAGCCGTGCTGGGTGAACCCGGCCAGGTTCACCGGATGCGGATTATCATCCAGCTTGTTGCCATCGATGTCGATCTTCACAAGGTTGCTGGCGCAGACTTCGGAATAGAGCAGCCCGAACGGATTGATCAGGAACGCGCCGTCTTCCCCCGGCACGCGCAGCGAGATGTGGTTGTAGACCGATTCGGACCAGCCCATCAGATCGAAGATGCGGTAGCAGGCCGCCAGTTCCAGCCGCGCTTGCCATTCGGCATCGCTGCAATGGATCTTTGGGCGGATCTGGGTGGCCATCGCGTTTTCTCCCGCTATGTTCGCGTTTGTTATGTGCAATCTCTATCGCATGACCAGCAACGCGCAAGCCATTGCGCAGCTTTTCGGGGCCGATGCGGCTGGTCGCAATCTGCCCGCGCTGGAAGAAATCTACCCGGACAGCGAAGCGCCAGTGGTGATCCGCTCGGTGACCGGCCCCATGACTGCCGAAGGGCAGCTTCACATGATGCGCTGGGGCTGGCCCCCCTTTGGCGAGATCCGGCGGCCGATCACCAATGTGCGCAATCTTGCCTCGCCGCTATGGCGCAGCGCGCTGGCCGATCCGGCGCGGCGCTGCCTCGTCCCCGTCACCGCGTTTTCGGAATGGTCCGCAGCTGCCGATCCGCAAACAGGCCGCAAGCGCAAGCACTGGTTCGATCTTCAGCCCGGTTCTCAGGAGGGCGATCCGCTGTTTGCCTTCGCCGGCCTTTGGCGCGAAGCAGAAGATGGCCCGCGCTTTGCCTTCCTCACTTGCGCGCCCAACGCAACGGTGGGCCGGGTGCACCCCAAAGCCATGCCCGTGATCCTGCGCCCCGGTGCGATGTGCACGCGCTGGTTGACCGCAGATGGCCCAGCCGCAGCCGCTCTGCAGCTGCCGCTCGCCGATCACCTGATGCGCGAAATACCGCAGGCGGGCCTGGCGCTGGCGCAACCCAGCCTATTCTGATGCCGCCGCAGCTTGCCGCCGCTCCCTGCGAAAATGGTGCCAGAAGAGGACGGCAAAGTAAAATATAAGTATTTGATATACTTATCATATATACATTTCGAAGATTGAAATGCCACTTGCCATGCCCCCAAGTCTGATTTGCTTAAAAGATTGGGGTCTTTAAGCGATGTTTCAGGCACATTCATTATGTAGCACGGTATGTCGTTCCGATGCAAGTTTTTGGTTCGATTTATTTGTGTCATCTGGTTTCAATACGTAGCGGATTTGTGTCCCCAGAACTCGATCGCGGTCATCTCATGGCGCTTTCGGGTATGCGCCGCTGGCCATTCCCTACGGTCGGGGATCTGATGTCGGGAGGGTGGGTGGCAGAGTGGTGTCGGCTTGCCTAGCCAGCGTCCGCCATTTCCGCCTCAACACAAAATACGAGAAATACCGCAACACAATATACGATAAATCCCTCGAGATGCTCTTGAAGAGGCGAGCGCGAGCGCGCGCGCGAGCATCGTGCCGTTTGCCGAACTTCTCGCAGAGCGCATTCTCAATCCGACCAGGTGGGCACACCCGAGGGCATCGCCGGACCCGATGTTGGTTTGAGAGCGTGGGGAAACACTAAGCTTGGCTGCGCCTTTTGGAGGAAGACTAAACCAGCAGCAGGAGGCCCCCGAGGCGTTCGCATAGTTCAGTAGCGCGCACTTGCGTTCGTGGAGCCCATTGCGTCAGGCGACATGCCTATGATATGTTTCCTCGGACAATATTTCATCTTGTCCGATGTAAAGTATCTGAATGACCGAGCTGCAGACCCAAAGAGACAGAGCCGTAGCGCTGCTGACGCAGCGAACCATGATGCGCGCCCACGAACTCAAAGCGGAAGGCGTGACCGCCGCGACACTAGCCAGAGCGGTGCGCGATGGTGAGATAACGAGGGCAGGCCGAGGCCTTTATCAGCTCCCGGATGGGGGCGACAGCGCGCACATCGCCCTTGCCGAAGTGAGCAAGCGTATCCCTGATGGTGTTATCTGTCTGGTGTCGGCGCTGGCCTACCACGAACTTACGGATCAGATGCCACGCCAGGTCTGGGTTGCCATCGGCGCGAAGGATTGGGCCCCGAAGGTCGATTATCCGAAGGTGCGCATCGTCCGCCTCCGCGAGCCCTATCTCGGGTATGGTGTCGAGCACCACACCATCGCCGGGGTCGGGGTGGCGATCTACTCTGTCGCCAAGTCGCTGGCAGACGCATTTCGGAACGCACGGCTTGTTGACCGCTCCGTAGCCATTGAAAGCCTGCGCAGCGCGATCGATCAGCGCAAGGCAACGCCTGCCGAGATTGCGCAAGCAGCGAAGGACTGCGGAGCATGGAAGATCATGCGCCCCTATCTCGAGGCTTTGGTGCAGAATGGCTAAGGACATCACCAATCTGGCCGCATCAGTGCGCCAGCGGCTGCGCAACCTCTCGCTCGAAAAGCAGAGGGACTTTGGCCTTGTGCTGGTCAACTATGGACTGGAACGGCTGATCTACCGCCTCGTGCAATCGCGGCACCGCGATCAGTTCGTGCTGAAGGGCGGCATGCTCGTGACAGTGTGGACCGGCAACGATCATCGCACCACGCGCGATGCAGACTTCCTCGGCTTTGGCGAACTGGACGAAGAACGTCTGCGCGAAATCTTCGCCGACATCATGGCCATCGATGGCAAGGATGGGTTGATATTCGACATAGAGCAGCTGACGGCAGCGGCAATCCGGGAAGACAACATCTACGGCGGCGTCCGGCTCAAGACTGTCGCCATGCTCGATGGTGCACGCATCCCGATCACCATTGATGTGGGCCTCGGCGATGCCCTGACCCGGCCCGAGCACGTCATCGACTATCCCTCACTGCTCGGAACACCGATCCCGAATATCCGCGCCTATCCGCCCGAAACGGTCATCGCCGAAAAGTTTCAGGCGATTGTTGCGCTGGGCGTCGTGAACGGGCGAATGAAGGATTACTATGACCTCTGGACCATCCCGGCAGCGCTCGACCTCGACGAAGCTTCCTTGACGCAGGCCATCGCCGCGACCTTCGCGCGGCGCGCAACGGCAGTGCCGGTAGACGCTCCGGAAGGTCTGGCAGACGCATTCGCCAACGATCCGCTCAAAGTCAGGCAGTGGCAGGCCTATACCGAATCCATCGGTATCGACAGCGTATCGCTGAGCGAAGTCACGGAGCAAATCTGGTCTACCTTGCGACCCTGCTGCGAGCGCCTGACCTGAATGTCGAAGCTTGCCGTCCGCCCTGTTGTTTCAGTGGAATTGTGTTCTCAACGGCCCGTTGAAATCCGGCTATTGTTGCCCCCAAGCTGCTGCTGTTCCTCGCGACCGAAAAGCACGCTCAAGGCGTCTGAGATCGTCAGTGGTCACCCATCCATGATACTTGCCCGCCACATTCATCGCAGTAATATTGGGATTTGATGCCTTTCAGGATGTCACTCCAAGTGTGGACGTAGCCATGCACCAGCTTGTTAGACGACCGACCCAACTCAGCGCTGTTGTTCAGAATGAGCGCACGCGGCAGCGATGACAACCGGGGCTGACGAAAAACTTCCCACGCTTTGGCAGCACTTCATGATCCGTCATGGCGAACTGCCAGACCGCCATCCTGTCGAACTGTTAGGCGAAGCTGTCGTCAATCGCATCTTCGCGGGAGCCGAGGACTGGCACTGGCGCAGGCTGGCCCGGCCAGCTCTCGTTGGACTAGCCTGCTGCATGGCGGCCTTGGGGTGGTTCTCATCGCGAACACCGGATGGGATGCTGCTGGCCAACTTCTCCGGCGCAATTGCCTTGCTTGCGGTCATGGGGGCAATTCACCTTGCGCGCGATCACCGTGAGTTATCGGCACTGACGCTGCAGTTCTGCGCGAAAACCGAAGAAGCGCACCGGTGGCTGGACCGGCTCGATGATCATCTTCGCGACCTGCGCAACGGTACGATCCGGGCGGTGGCCTTGGATCCTGGTACGGAGGTGCACCAGGATATTCCTGCCTCGATATTTGCTGGAAACAATGGGCGTATCCTCTTGCTGGACAGCCGTTTCGACGAGACCAGGCGGGCCTATCGCAAGCCGCCCAAGGGCCGCATTGTCGTGAGCGTACCCGGCACGGACGCGACGAACAGCCCAATACCGCTTGCAGGATCGTCATCGCTGCCATTGGAAACGTCGCCGCCAGAAATCGATTCGGCGGCACTCGAAACCGACACAGCCGCACCAGCAGTTGTGCCGGACATATCCGGCATGGCAGCCGGATTGACATTGCCCGCTGCGAAACCGAGCAGTCCTGCCCGCGAGGTGCACCACTTGTATGGCTTGGCAGACGACAAGTTCGAGCAATTGCTCGAAGCCTACTTGGCGAGCAAAAATAGGGATGAGGTCTGGAACGAAGAGTTTCGCGCAATCCAGCGGGTAACCCATGAGCTGGTGAAGAACAACCCATTCATGGACGTGGGCGACATCATGCAGAAGCTGCCGAAGCGCATGTTCGAGAAGTATGGGCAGAAACTGACCTTTAAGGACGAGTCGGTCAGCAAGATGATCGGATATTCCAACACCCACCGATACAGTGAATTCAGGAATTTCGTGCGCGGCCGGATTGATCCGACCCAACGCAAATAGCCTGCTGTCAATCCGACCTCGGCGAGTGGCCCCAGATTACTCGGTAATTACCGGGTAACAACGTGCAATGCCCTGCGCTTTCAACATCCTTCCTGCTTCCACACGAAGCGAAAGGATGCGCCATGGAACAACAACCCTTCCCGGGCCTGCTGACCACGCAGGATTTGATTCCGCTGCTGCGGCTCAGCCGCACCTCCATTTACCGCATGACCAGACAAGGCCGGTTTCCGCCGCCGTGCGCGCTCGGAAATGGCCAGATCCGCTGGCGCGAGGCCGATGTCCGCGCCTGGATGACCGGGCTGCCGTCGCAGACCTATCTGGACGGCGATGACCGTACCGATGGTACCGACCCGGGCGGACGGGGCAGGCCATCATGAGTGGCGAGCCTCTGCATCGCCCCCGCGCCATTGCCGAGCTAGCGCCCAGCCTTGAACGTATCGCGGGCCACGCGGTCGCCATCGAATTGCTGAACTGGCCGGTCGGCGGTCCGCAAGGGACCTGCTGCGGCGGTTATCTCACAGTCGGCACCACCCGCCTGTGGCTCAATGCCGAGCATGCCAGCAACCTCGCGGACCGGGTCCGCTCGGCCATCGACGAGGCCGTGATCAGCGCCTCGCCTCATCCCCATACCATTCGGAGATTGTCATGACCTACCGCCGCGACCTGTTTTACGAGATCGTCGCCTCCGCTGATTTTCAGGCTGCAATGGTCGGCCCGATGATCGATGATTTTGTCCAGAAGATGAAGCGGCCTGGGGCCGATGGCGCGACCTATCGCGGCTTCATCGAGGACTGGCTCTATCTTCAGCGTCCGCTCTTCGACCGGTTCAAGGGGGTGCGCTACAACGTCCAGTTCGAAGGCCCGCCGCTGATCATCGACCAGCGCGAATACCCCCTTGGTGGGTATATCGAGCGCCAGCTCGAATGGGCCAAGCTTGACCCCATCGACGCTCGCGAATTGCGCCAGCGCCTGCGCGGGGCCGTCGATGGAATCGTGGACGACTGGATCGGCGGACGCCCGATGCAGTACCTGCCTTCGATTGCGCAGAAGCCTTTCAAGGATCGTGCTGCGGTGGACGCTGCGGATCACGCAGTGATCCGCGACTTCGTCGCCTCCCGGAAGTCCAAGCCGGGAGACGATCAATGAGCATAGCAGGGTTCATGCCGGTCGCCGGGAAAGGCTGCGATGCTACGCATCGAGCCAAGTATATTGGAACACACCCCACTGACGCGTCGATGAAGGCAGACCGCCATTTTCCCGGGGGGCGATGCGCGCGCTCTTTTGGTGGCGCGCTGGAAATTCGCGCATTTGCGCCATTTCGGGAGCGCGCCAATGGCGCGCTCCAGGCGGTGCGGCCATGAACCGGGTCAAGCTCTCGGTTCGGGTGCCGATGGGGCAGGAAGTGATGATCCGGCGCTATGCCGAGGCGCGCGGATTGACCAGGTATCAGGCCCTGTCGCGGGTGATCGAAGCCGGGCTTGGCGCTGTCATCGATGCGCCAGTGGCAGGCGGTAGCAACGCTGGCGATGATGCCATGGCGGCATTCGATGCGCGGCTTGGCGTGATCGAGGCACTGCTTGATCGCAGCCTGTTCACGGCCAGCGCGGCCTATGCCTATGCCCGCCGCGCAGCCTTGCGCGGCGACGGCGATGCCGACCGGATAGACAGCGTGACCGGCGAAGCAGCGCAGGCGGCCTATCGCCGCCAGCGGGCACTGGCAGCGGAGGCGCTGTCATGAGCCGCGACCGCGACAATCTCCTGCGGGGGCAGGGCAAGTTCAAGCAGGGCATCGCAGGCCTTGCGGCACGGTGGCGCGCCTATGCCTGGACCGTTGCCGGTAGCGGCGGGTTTGGAGCATTCCTGCTCGCCAGCCATGATCCGGCGGCAGGGCAGTTCGCTTGTGCTTATCAGCACGCGCAGGGCATGGCGGTCAGCTGGTTCGCCAGTGGAGCGAGCGATCCCGAGATCGCGGTTCAGTTCATGAACCGAACCGCGCATGTGCCGGCGAGCGTACTGGCCACGGACCGGCTCTGGCTATGGTGCTGGGATGACCTTGTCGGAAAGGCCATTCTCGGCGGCACCCTTGGTGCGCTGATCGGTATGTTGCTGTGCTTCGGCGCTGCAATCTGGATACGCAGCGAGGGCAAGGAAGCCGCCCTCGACCGGTTCATGGCCGGAACGCGGATTGTGACCGAGCGGGCGCTTGCCAAGCTGACACGCAAGGCCACCAACGCGCGCTCGATCCACATTGCCTCGGTCGGCATACCGTCCTGGCTGGAGTGTCGCCACTTCGCGCTGCTCGGCACGACCGGAGCGGGCAAGACCACCGTCATGCGCCAGATGCTCGACCAGGTCGAAGCACGCGGCGAGCCTGCCTTGGTCTATGACACCTCTGGCGAGTTTATCACCCATTACTACCGGCCCGAGCGCGGCGACATCATCCTCAATCCCTTTGACGAGCGTTCGGCCTTCTGGTCTCCGTTCTCCGAAATCGCCCATCCGGCAGATGCCGACCGCATCGCCCGCCAGCTGGTCTCTGAGACCGGCGAGCGCGATGACGATGTCTGGCTGGAGACCAGTCGCATTCTTGTCGCCAATATCCTCCGCGTGCTCAGCGCCGAGGGGCGCACCACGCTTCCCGACCTGCTCGACGCGCTTCAGGTCAAGGGCAAGGAGGAGATGAAGGTCTGGCTGGCGGGCACATCATCGGCGCGTACCTTTGCCGATGATGCCGACCGCG
>JAIXYF010000405.1 GCA_027490345.1 Novosphingobium sp. | reverse complement strand
CGAGTGAAAGCACCTCGCGCCTGATCGAGCGCCCCGTTGCGCGCAGCCTGATCGCCAGCGCCGCCGCACCCCGGGGCGACATGGCGTTTGCCGTGGCCGTCGCCGCCTATGCGCAGAAGCTGCGCGGTGATCCGATGCTGGCGGGTTACGGCTGGCAGCAGGTGGGCGCGCTGGCGGGGGAGCCGGGCGACTATTCCCGCGCGGAGTTCGTCAAACTGGTCAGCCTGGCAGGCTCGCTCGCCCGGCCTTGAAAACACCCCCCTTGGCATTCACCGGCGCACGTGGGAAAGCGCGTGCCCGGTGAAGCAAGACTGAGGGCGCGCAATGATGGAATGGATTCAGGCAAATGCGGTGCTGGCAGGGGCGATTGCCTTTGTGCTCGTGCTGGCGCTGGTGTTTCTGCTGCGCGGGCGCAAGGGGCTGCCGGAAAAGCGCGAATACCGCGATGTCCTTTCCGAAGGCGCCGCGCCTGCCGCGCGCAACAGCGCCCTGATCGATGCGCCGCCAGCGGCTGCGATCACGCCGCCCCCGGTGATGGCAGAAGCGCCCTCAACTGCGGCGGATGAAGGCGACGACCTCACTCGCATCAAGGGCCTCGGCCCCAAGATCAGCGCCGCGCTCCGGGCGCTGGGCGTGACGCGCTATGCCGAAATCGCGGCGTGGACCGAGGCGGATGTGGCGCGCATCGATGCGCAATTGGGCGCATTTGCCGGGCGCGCCACCCGCGATAACTGGATCGAGCAGGCCAGGCTCCTCGCAGGCGGAGACACCGCCGCTTACGAAGCGAAATTCGGGAAGCTTTAGGAGTCCTGCGCGCCCGCGCAGCGCTTGATCAGCGCGCCGGGCACATCGCTGGCAGGCACCACGATATGCCCGCCGCCGGGCAGGGTGCCAGCGAACTGCGCCTTGAACAGCGCAAGGCGCTTGTCGTCAGCGGGAATTTCGCCCTGCCAGAAATAGCCGCGCTGGCCGGGCACAGCAGTCGCGTCCACCGGCAACCGCAGGATGTAGCCGCCCCCCTGCAGCGCAAACAGCGCCGCCGCACCGATGGGCGCAGCCACATTGCGCGCGACGATCAGCGCGCCCTGGCGGCATTCCAGGCTGAGGAGCGGTGCCTCGCCCGGATGGCCGAAACGGGCGAAACTGCCATCGGGTGCAGAGACCCACGCGCCTTGCGCATTTTCGGCCCGGGGCGGCGGAGGCGCGGTGCCATCCGTCGGCATGGCGACACGCACGGCATCCAGCGGAGAGCCGCGCCCATCCGTCGGCGTCGCCGAGGAGGATGAACACGCTGCCAGCAGCAGCACCAGCACAGAAGGCATGACAAGAGGCACGACACGCGAAAGCAAGGCTTGATCCTTATGCGACCCGTCCGCCGCTCTTGCGACCGGACCGGTTTCAAGCAGCCTAATTTCCGCGCCAGCGCAAGATAGGGAAAGGCGCAGCGCGGTGGAAAGAACGACGGGTGCGGCGGGGGGCTGGCCTCAAGCTGCCGCGCGCTTCTGGATGGTCAGTTCGAGGCCAAGCGCTCCCAAAACTGCGACAAGCGTTTCCAGTGTCGGATTGCCGTTTTCGGAAAGGGCGCTGTAGAGCGCCTGCCGACCGAGGCCGGCTTTGCGGGCGATTTCGCTCATCCCTTTCGAACGCGCCACGTCACCTAGCGCGCTGGCGATATGTTTGGCGTCGTTCCCTTCCATCGCAGCCTCGAGATAGAAAAGGATGTCCTCCTCGGTTTCGAGGTAGCGGGCGGGATCAAACGGGCGCAGTTCCATCCTATTGCTCGATTTCTTCCTTGAGCCGCTTTGCCTGAGCAATATCGGCATCCTGCGTGCGCTTGTCACCCCCGCACAGGAGAATGACCAGCTCTTTGCCCCGCTGGAAGAAATAGACCCGGTAACCCGGCCCGTAATCGATCCGCATCTCGGACACGCCGCCCTTGACGGACTTGCAATCCCCGAAGTTCCCGTTCGACGCGCGTTTCAGGCGATCAAGGACCTTGGCCCTTGCCCGCCCGTCCCGCAGGGAGCCGAGCCATTCCGAGAAGACCGACGTTTCCGCCAGCTCGAAGGCTTGTCCTTTATGCAGGACAAGTGGCGATTTGTCAATCATAGGGAGATTTCCGCGAAGTGGAGGGTCTAAAACCTTCGGGGATTTTGAAAAACCAGGCAAAAACCAAAGCGACTTGGGTCACTGTCGCACCACGTAGGCCTGAACAATGTTTGCGATTCGTTGGGCTTCGGTCGCGCTAAGGTCGTCAGGAAGGTTCTGGATTACAATGGTGGTGTCGGGGCGAATTGTTACCGTCACGGAATGTGGCGATTCCGAGTTAATTGGTCCACCGAGATTTGAAGCCCCAGACGATTGGTGACCTGTCTCAAGCCACACTGGGTCGGTGTCGAGAATTTGCGCCAAGATGTGGATCTTTTCGCGGCGTGCTTGGGCTTCGCCTTCGTGCCACTTACGGCAAGTTTCAGCTGTTATCTTCCCACCTCGTAGTTCACTAAAGCGTTGAATTATCCAAGTGTATCGTCCTTGATGTTTAGGCGGGCAATGTGGACTTAAGTCGCATGCTTCTTGAAAGCGCTCGCCAAATGCCTTGGCGCGTAGCGGCTTTTCCGTCGGTCTGGCAGTCCTCATCACACTGTTCCTTTCTAGGTACAGTGGTGGCAGGGTCGAAGTCACTTTACAATAAAAAGGTGTTTTTCAAGTTTGGGTTGAAAAATATCGCCACGTTGTCCCTTCACTTCCCCCACTTCTTCTGGCTCTTCCCATACCGCGTCTTGCGCGTGCCCGGCTTGCCTTCATTGCTCCGCCCCACAATCGGCGCTTTGCGCTCACCTTCCGGCAAGCCAAGTTCAGTGGCCTCCAAAGCCCGGATCTCATCGCGCAGCCGCCCGGCTGTTTCGAACTCAAGATCCGCCGCTGCCGCGCGCATCTTCTTTTCGAGTTCCTCGATATAGCCGCGCAAGTTGTGGCCGACGAGGTTGTTGGCCCCGCCTTCCGCCTCAATGTCCACTAGCACGCCGTCGCGGCTGGCGGTGTCGGCCACGATGTCGTGGATGTCGCGCTTGATCGATTCGGGCGTGATGCCATGCAGCTCGTTATAAGCGCGCTGGCGATCGCGGCGCCGGTCGGTTTCGGCAATCGCGCGCTCCATGCTGCCGGTCATGCGGTCGGCATAGAGGATCACGCGCCCATCCACGTTGCGCGCGGCGCGGCCGATGGTCTGGATCAGCGAGGTTTCGGAGCGCAGGAACCCTTCCTTGTCGGCATCCAGAATCGTCACCAGCCCGCATTCGGGAATATCCAGCCCCTCGCGCAGCAAGTTGATCCCGACGAGCACATCATACACGCCAAGGCGAAGATCGCGGATCAGCTCGATGCGCTCCAGCGTCTCCACATCCGAATGCATGTAGCGCACGCGCAGGCCCGCCTCGTGCATGAACTCGGTCAGGTCTTCGGCCATGCGCTTGGTCAGCGTGGTGACGAGCGTGCGGTAGCCCGCCTCAGCCGTCTTGCGGCATTCGTTGATGCAATCCTGCACCTGATCTTCCACCGGGCGGATTTCCACCGGCGGATCGATCAGGCCGGTCGGGCGGATCACCTGTTCGGCAAACACGCCGCCGGTCTGCTCCATTTCCCAGTGCCCCGGCGTGGCCGAAACCGCGACGGTCTGCGGGCGCATCGCATCCCATTCGTTGAAGCGCAGCGGGCGGTTATCGATGCAGCTGGGCAGGCGGAAGCCATATTCCGCCAGTGTGATTTTGCGGCGGTGATCGCCTTTGCTCATCGCGCCGATCTGCGGCACGGTCTGGTGGCTTTCGTCCACAAACAGCAGCGCGTTTTCGGGCAGATATTCGAACAAGGTCGGCGGCGGCTCGCCCGGCATCCGGCCGGTCAGAAAGCGCGAATAGTTCTCGATCCCCGCGCAGCTTCCCGTCGCGTGAATCATTTCGAGGTCGAAGTTGGTGCGCTGCTCCAGCCGCTGCGCTTCCAGCAGCTTGCCTTCCGCTTCCAGTTCCTTGAGCCGTTCGGTGAGCTCAAAGCGGATCGCGTCCGCCGCCTGCTTCATCGTCGGCCCCGGCGTCACATAGTGCGAATTGGCATAGACGCGCACTTTGGAAAGCTTGGTCCCGGCCTTGCCCGTCAGCGGATCGAACTCGCTGATCGCCTCGATCTCGTCGCCAAAGAACGAGATGCGCCAGGCCATGTCCTCATAGTGTGAGGGGT
>JAIXYF010000120.1 GCA_027490345.1 Novosphingobium sp. | reverse complement strand
GATGCCGTGCGCGCTGAGGCCACACTGGGCCCGGTCAGCCTCGATGGGACATATGCCATCCAGCAAAACACCATCTTCGGTTCGGAAGCCGGGCCGCGCCGCGCGATTGACGGCGATTTCGTGTTTCTGGGGGCTTCCTCCAAGCTGGGGCTGATCACGGTCAAGGCCTTTTCCTACCTGATCGACTACAATGAGGACTTCGCGTTCGGCAATTCGTCCCAGACTTATGGCGCGCGCGCTTCGGGAACCATTCCGCTTTCGAAAACCGTGAAGCTCATATTGCTCGGCAGCTATGCCCGGCAGACAAACCTTGGGCAAAATCCGGTAAGCTACGCTGCAGACTATGTGCTGGGCGAAGCGGGGCTGGGCTACAAGGGCTTCACCCTGACTGGCGGCTATTCCAAGATGGGCGCAGACAAGGCCGCTGGCAAAGCCTTCCAGACGCCGCTCGCCACGCTGCACAAGTTCAACGGCTGGGCCGATCTGTTTCTGAACACCCCGGCTGCCGGTTTGGAGGCCAAGTATGTTACGCTGGCAAAGGTCTTCCCCGCAGTGAAGGCGCTGCCCGGGCTTAATGCCAATGTCACCTACTACGATTTCCGCAGCGACATCGGCAGCAGCCGCTATGGCACGGAATGGGACGCCAGCCTTGGCTTCAAGACCGGCAAGGTTGCCTGGCTGGCCAAACATGCGAACTATCAGGCGCAGAACTTTGGCGCCGACCGGCGCGTTATCTGGTTTCAGGCCGACATCGTGTTCTGACCCGCTTGCCAATGCTGCACTGCAAGATAACGCTTGCAGTGCAGCCCCGGGATAGGGTAATTATCAACAAGTCACTTCTTTGCCGCCCAACGCAGGGCGATCCAGCAAGAAGCCGAAACCGATCATCATCGCGTGGCAATGCAGCCGCCCAAACCTCCCCTTTTCGGGATGCGTTCGGGCGGTTTTTTTATGCTCGCGTGGCTGCCAAGGAACACCGCTTGTGAACGCGCATTCAACCCTGACGGACAAGGCCAGCGCTGCTGCTGTGAAGCAGCGTTTGGTGGTGATCGGAAATGGCATGGCCGGGTGCCGCGCGGTGGAAGAAATCCTCGCGCGCGATCCCGCCCGGTTTGACATCACGATCTTCGGCGCAGAGCCGCGCGTGAACTATAACCGCATCATGCTCTCGCCCGTGCTGGCGGGCGTAAAGAGCTTTGCCGAAATCGTCATCAACGATGAAGATTGGTATGCGGCAAACGGCATCACGCTGGTGGCGGGCGATCCGGTGGTATCCATCGACCGCGCCGCGCAGACGGTGACCGCCCAGTCTGGCCGGACAGAAGCCTATGACCGCCTGATGATCGCCACCGGGTCTGACCCGTTCATCATTCCGGTGCCGGGCAAGGACCTGGCGGGCGTGGTCACGTTCCGCGATCTGGATGATGTGGACCGCATGGTGGCCGCCGCCGAAAAGGGCGGATCAGCCGTGGTAATCGGCGGCGGCCTGCTGGGGCTGGAGGCCGCGCACGGCCTTGCGCTGCGCGGGATGGCCGTCACCGTCGTGCATCTGATGCCCACCCTGATGGAGCGCCAGCTGGATGAGGCGGCGGGCTACTTGCTCAAGACCGAGCTGGAGCGGCGCGGCCAGACCATCGTGACCGGCGGCGACACGGCGGAGATCGTCGGCGCGGGCGGCCATGTGACGGCGGTGAAGCTGAAAGACGGGCGCGAATTTGCCGCTGATATCGTGGTCATGGCCGTGGGCATCCGCCCCGGCACCACGCTGGCGAAATCGGCCGGGCTGGAGGTGGAGCGCGGCATCGTGGTGGACGATCACATGGTGACGAGCGACCCGGCGATCATGGCCGTGGGCGAATGTGTGCAGCACCGGGGGGCCTGCTACGGCCTCGTCGCGCCGCTGTGGGATATGTGCCGCGCGCTGGCCGATCATGCCGTTCAGCAGCCTTCGGGCTACACTGGTTCAGTCACATCGACCAAGCTCAAGGTTTCGGGGATCGATCTGTTTTCTGCCGGGGACTTTTCCGGCGGTGACGGGGCCGAGGACATCGTGATGCGCGATGCCGCGCGCGGGGTCTATAAGCGCGTGGTGGTGAGGGACAACCGGCTGGTCGGCGCGGTGCTCTATGGCGATACTGCAGACGGCAACTGGTACTTCGACCTGCTGAAAAAGGGCGAGGACATCTCCGATATCCGCGAGGCGCTGATCTTTGGTCAGGCGTTTGCATCCGGGGGCGCCCTGCTGGACCCTAATGCCGCCGTTGCAGCGCTTTCGGACGACGCAGAAATCTGCGGCTGCAACGGCGTTTCCAAGGGCCGGGTCATCGAAACCATCCGCGCAGGCGCCTGCAGCCTCGATGCCGTGCGCAGCACCTGCAAAGCATCGGCCAGCTGCGGCAGCTGCACGGGCCTTGTCGAAAGCCTGCTGGCGCTGACCTTGGGCGAGGATGTGCAATCCGGGCCGAAAACACTCTGCAAATGCACCAGCTTCAGCCACGATGACGTGCGCCGCCTGATCCTTGAAAAGAACCTGCGCGCCATTCCGCAAGTGATGCAGGAACTGCACTGGACCACGCCCGATGGCTGCTCATCATGCCGCCCCGCGCTCAATTACTATCTGCTGTGTGCATGGCCGGGCGAATATGAGGACGACCAGAAGAGCCGCTTCGTGAACGAGCGGATGCACGCCAATATCCAGAAGGACGGCACCTATTCGGTGGTCCCGCGCATGTGGGGGGGCCTCACCAACCCGCGCGAACTGCGCGCGATTGCCGATGTGGTGGAAAAGTTCAACGCGCCGATGGTCAAGGTCACGGGCGGACAGCGGCTCGATATCTTCGGCATCAAGAAGGAAGACCTGCCCGCCGTCTGGGCCGATCTAAACGCTGCGGGGATGGTTTCCGGCCATGCTTACGGCAAATCGCTGCGCACGGTGAAAACCTGCGTTGGCAGCGAATGGTGCCGGTTCGGCACGCAGGATTCCACCGGACTTGGCGTGAAGCTGGAGCGGATGACCTGGGGTTCGTGGATGCCGCACAAGTTCAAGATCGCGGTATCGGGCTGCCCGCGCAATTGCGCTGAAGCCACGATCAAGGACTTCGGCGTGGTCTGCGTCGATTCTGGCTATGAACTCCATGTCGGCGGCAATGGCGGGATCAAGGTCCGCGTCACCGATCTGCTGTGTAAGGTGGCGACCGAGGCGGAAACCATGGATGTGTGCGCTGCGTTCATCCAGCTCTACCGCGAACAGGCGCACTATCTGGAACGCACCGCGCCGTGGATCGAGCGTGTGGGGCTCGATCATGTGAAAGCCGGACTGTTTGATGATCCCGACAGCGTGCGGCGGCTGGCTGCGCGGTTCCGCCATTCGCAAACGTTCTGTCAGGATGATCCATGGGCCGAACGCGCGGCGGGCAAGCACGCCGAACTGCATCAGCACCTTGCCGAAGTGCGCCCGCTTTCCATCACGGAGTATGCCCAGTGATCGGCGATTGGCTTGATATCGGATCGGTGGACCAGATCACCCCCGGCACCGCGCGCACGCTGCCAGTGGTGGGCGCAGAAGAAATCGCAGTGTTCCGCACGCAGAAGAACGAATTCTATGCGCTGGTGAACAAGTGCCCGCACAAGCAAGGCCCCCTTTCGCAAGGCATCATTCACGACAATGTGGTCACCTGCCCGCTGCACAACTGGAACATATCGCTGAAAACCGGTGAAGCGCTGGGCGAGGATGAGGGCTGCGTGCCCGTGATCCCGATGCGCGTGGATGCGGGGCGGATGTATCTGCTGCGCTCCGCCGTGGTGGGGAAACACGCGGCTTGAACGCCGTGCGCACCACTTGCGCCTATTGCGGCGTCGGCTGCGGCATCCGCGCCGAAGTGACCGGTGCGCGCACCGTCACCATCCGGGGCGACAAGGCGCATCCGGCCAACTTCGGCAAGCTGTGTTCCAAAGGCACGCATCTGGGCGAAACAGTGGGGCTGGAAGGCCGCTTGCTCCAGCCGATGATCGGCGCGCGGCAAGCCGAGTGGGACGAGGCGCTGGATCTGGTGGCCGCAAAAATGCGCGATTGCATTGCCGCGCATGGGCCGGACAGCGTGGCGCTCTATGTTTCAGGCCAGCTGCTGACCGAAGACTATTATGCGGCTAACAAGCTGATGAAAGGCTTTGTCGGCAGCGCCAATATCGATACCAACAGCCGCCTGTGCATGGCCAGCGCCGTGGCCGCGCATGGCCGCGCCTTTGGCGAGGACGTGGTCCCCGTCACCTACGATGATCTGGATGAGGCAGACTTGATCCTGCTGGTGGGATCGAACACGGCATGGTGCCACCCGGTGATCTGGCAGCGGATCGAAGCGGCGCGCGCGGCGCGCGGCACCAAGATCGTGGTGATCGATCCGCGCCGCACCGAAACCGCCGAGCAGGCAGACTTGCATGTACCTGTGCTGCCGGACGGCGATGTGGCGCTGTTCAATGCGCTGCTGGCAGACATGGTGCGGCGCGGCTTCGCTTCCGGCGAACCTGCTGTTGGTGATCTCGGCACCGATCCCGGCACATTCGCGCAGCTCGCCGATCTGGTCGCCGCGCATCCGCGCATGGTCACGGTGTTTTCGATGGGCGCGAACCAGTCGGTTGCCGGAACCGACAAAGGCAACGCGATCATCAACCTGCACCTCGCCACCGGACGGATCAATGCGCCGGGCATGGGGCCGTTTTCGATGACCGGGCAGCCCAATGCCATGGGCGGGCGCGAAGTGGGCGGGCTGGCCAACATGCTGGCCTGCCATCTCGGCTTTTCAGAAGCAGAGCGCACGGATGTTGCGGCCTTCTGGCAGACGGACCGGGTCTGCGCCGGGCCGGGCCTGAAGGCGGTGGACCTGTTTCGCGCAGTGCATGATGGCCGCGTGAAGTTCCTGTGGATCATGGCCACCAATCCTGCCGTTTCCATGCCCGATGCAGGCTTCGTGCGTGAAGCCCTTGCGCGGTGCGAGACGGTGGTGGTTTCCGAAGTGATCGCCGATACCGATACGGCAGCCTTTGCCCATGTGCGCTTGCCCGCACTGGCATGGGGCGAAAAGGACGGCACGGTCACCAATTCAGAGCGCCGGATCAGCCGCCAGCGCGCGCTGTTTGCCGCACCAGGAGAAGCGCGCGCCGATTGGGCCATCGTGGCCGACGCGGCGCAGCGCTTGGGTTTCGCCGGGTTCGGCTGGGCCAATGCCGCCTCCGTGTTCCGCGAATATGCTGGGATGACCGCGCTGGCGGTGAAGCATGGCAAAGTGCTCGATCTCACGGCAAAGGCCGCTTTGTCTGATGCAGAGTATGATGCCATGGAACCGTTCCTGTGGGGCGGGCGGCATCCGCTGGCGGGCCGGCCCATGCACCATGTGCCGGTCGAAGCGCGCGCGCGCCCGTCTGATCCAGACTATCCGCTGCGGCTGAACACCGGACGCTACCGCGACCAATGGCACACGATGACGCGCACCGGGCTTTCGCCCACGCTTTCACAGCACCGGCGCGAACCGCTGCTGGAAGTCCACCCTGCCGATGCAGTAGCGGCAGGCGTGCAGGACGGCGCTCTGGCTTGCGTGACCACCGCCTCTGGCAATTCAGTGTTCCGCGTGAGCGTGACCGAAGCACAGGCGCGCGGGCAAGTGTTCGTGCCAATGCACTGGAGCGATGCACTGGCCAGCGGCGGGCGCGGCAATCTGCTGCCCGATCAATCGGTTGATCCCATTTCCGGCCAGCCCGGCTTCAAGAACAACGCCTGCCGCATTGCGCCAGTGGCAAGCGATTGGCGCGCATTTCTGGTGCGCGGGGAGCCGATATTGCCAGAAGGCTTGGTGTGGTGGAGCCGCTCAGCCATTTCCGGCGGTTGGCTCTATGAATTGGCAGGCAACGGCGCGGTGAATGCCGATGCCCTGCTCCCCGCAGGCACCCGCATGGAAGCGGCAGACTTTGCGCGGGGAATGCGGCGGCTTGCTGTGGTGGACGCGGGCGGCGCGCTGATCGGCGCGCTTTATGTCACGCGCAGTGGCCAATTGCCTGCGCGCGATTGGATTGCCAGCCAGCTTGGCGCAGCCGGGGCAGCCATGCCCGAATTGCTCGCCGCGCGGCCCAGCGTGCCTGCGCCAGATCGCGGCCCGGTGGTCTGCGTATGCCACGGCATCGGCGCGAACCAGATCGCGGCG
>JAIXYF010000171.1 GCA_027490345.1 Novosphingobium sp. | reverse complement strand
GACGCCGATCGCTCCGACTGCGAGCGTTCTCAGGCTGTCACCCTGGCCATGCCCACCGTGCGAGCCTTGGGCTTCGGTCGCGGCGGGGCCGTGGGCCGCAGGCGAACCGTCCTGCGGCTCGGTTGCTTCGGGTGTCGCGTTGGTGTCCATCGCCGCGCCGCTACTCCTGACCTCAGGGACTTGCGAGAACTATTTGTGGGGCAGGGCTGCGCGCAGGGCAAGCGCTGTCATGGTCGCGGGGGGGCGGAAGGCGATGGTGGTGGTCTGTCAGCCGGGGATGCCGCTGGGGGAACCAGCTGATCGGCCGGCACGATCACGATGGGCGCCGCCGTGCGCGCGCCTGCCGGATCGCGTACCGGGCGGGCCGCCGTGTTGCCCACGGCGGCGATGCCATCAAGCGCGCCCATGGCGCCGGCGGCGGCATCCAGCGCCCGGAAGGCGTGCGTGACGACCGGAATTTCGCCCCGGTGGCCCTTGCGGCGATGCCGTGCATCGGGATCATGGCGCGCGGCATCGGGCATCAGCCAGGCTTGCTCCAGCGCACCGGCGGCGGCCAGAACGCGCGCCTTGGCGATATAGGCATTGGCGATGGCCGTGTTCGAATTGCTGCGCGCCACCAGCAGTTCGCGCGCCAGATCGAGCACGTCGAGTGTGGTGATCAGGCCTGCGCGTTGCTGCAGAATTGCCCCCTCATAGGCCTTGCGGGCAGAGGCTTCGGCATTGCGGTAGCTGGCGATTCCGGCCTGCTGTGCCTGCCAATCGTTCCATGAGGCGGCTAGCACCGCGCGGCTTTCGCGCAACGAGCCATCCAGCAGGCGCCAATCGGCATCATTGGCCGCCATCGCCTCGCTCACCCGCGCGCGGCGCAAACCGCTTTCGAAGATCGGCCCGGAAATGATGAACTGCCCGCGCAATTCGCGCGTGCGGCGGCTGTCATCATAGGCGCTCTGCGTGCCGAGATTGCCGCTGCCCTGAAAATCGATGCGCGGCATGAGATCGGCCTTGGCCGCCGCCACGCTGGCGCGGGAGACCTTTTCGCGGGCCTGCGCGGCCAGCACGATGGGGCTGTGCGTCTCGGCATAAGCGTAGGCTTCCTCAAGCTGGCGCACGGGCAGCTGGAGGGGGTTGGGCGGCACCAGCTCTCCGGCAGGCACGCCGACCATGCGCAGGAAGTTCGCCTCGCTTGATGCGGCATCGCGCTGCGCATTATAGACTTGCGCCTGGCCCAGCGCGACGCGGGTTGCGATCTGCTGCACGTCGGTCGCGGTAACTTCGCGCACCGCCAGCCTTGCCCGGTTGTCATTGAGCTGGCGTTCGAGCGCGGCAAGGTTGTCTTTGGCGATGGTGACCGAGGCGCGGTCGCGCAGCACGCCGATATAGGCGGTGATCGCATCAAGCAGCGCCTGCTGTTCGGCCGAGCGCAGCACTTGCTTCTGGAAATCGAACTGGGCCAGCGAATTGCGCTCTTGCGCGGCATTGCGCCCGAAGGTGAACAGCGGCTGGGTGAGGACAGCAGAGGCTGTGGTGGTCCAGCCGGAAAACACCAGCGGCGGACGGCCGAGGCGCTGATCGAAGCTGTCGCGCTGGATGGTCGTGGCCAGGCTGTAATTGAGCTTTGGCCCGAACCCGGCGCGTGCCTGGGTCACCCGGTAATCCGCCCCCTTCACTGTGGAGCGCTGGGCGAGCAATGAGGGTGTGGTCCAGTAGGCAAGGCGCAGGGCTTCGGTGAGCGAGGTAACAGGGGCGCCATTGGCCGCCTGCTCGGCGACATCGGCCGGCGTTTCCTCGGGCAGCTCGGGCCGAAAGGCGATGCGGTCGGCGTCGTAGGGGGCATCCGTGCTGTCACCACCCGTGTTGTCGCCCCCCGTGCTGTCACCTCCGCTGTCGGGATCGTCGCTACCATAGCCTGCGCCCGTCGCAGGAGTTGACGACAGGCCCTGAGACGGAGCCCGAGACTGGGCCCGAGACGGAGCCTCAGCCGTCGGCCCCGAAGGTGGGCCCTGCATCGGGGCGGACTGCTGCGGCTGCGCTGCGGCCGGGGCCAGCGCAAGGCAGGCGGTCCCGGCGGCCAGCAGAGTTATCCCTGATGCCATGGCCCTATGCGATGACGGGCGCGATGACGGGCGCGATGACGGGCGCGATGGCAGGACGGGCCGCAGCATTCCAGCGCCTCAGTTATCGCGGAAGGCGCGCATGAACTGGTCCATGAACGGCTTGGTGAGATAAGAGAGCATCGAGCGATTGCCGGTTTCGATGAACACTTCAGCTGGCATGCCGCTGCGCAGCGCCAGCCCTTCCTTCTTCACGGCCGCCAGATCCACTTCGATCCGTACCATGTAAAAGGCCTGATTGGCTTCGGGGTTTTCAGTCCGGTCGGTGGCGACATATGTCACCTTGCCAAGGATTTCCGGCGTGGTTGGCCGGTTGAACGCGCTGAACAGCACCCGCGCGTTCTGCCCCTTCATCACCTGATCGATATCGGTCGGGCTGACCATCGCCTCGACCACGAAGGTGTCGCGGTCCGGCACGATTTCCATGATCGGCTCGGCCGGGCGCACCACATCGCCAATTGCGGCAAAAGCGATCTTCTCGATCACGCCGGTATAAGGCGCGCGGATCTCGCTGCGGTCCTGCTGGTCAGATGCGGCCACGCTGCGCAGTTGCTGCTGGTTG
>JAIXYF010000332.1 GCA_027490345.1 Novosphingobium sp. | reverse complement strand
GCCGCGAATGGGCGGGCTCTTCGCTCTATGATCCTGAGACCGGCGCGGTGACGCTGTACTGGACGCCATCGGGCCTGCGCGGAGAGGAGCCGCGCACGTTTACGCAGCGCATGTTCGAGAGCACGGGCACGCTGACCAGAGACGCCGAGCAGTTTGCCATCGCAGGCTGGAGCGAGCCGCGCGAAATCGCTGGCGGGCCGATCCCGCACTATGTGCTGGTGACGGCGGCCGAAGGCGTGCCGGGCATGATCAAGGGTTTCCGCGATCCGGCGCATTTCCGCGATCCGGCAGACGGGGCGGACTATCTGCTGTTCACCGGATCGTTGAAGGAATCGGAGAGCCCATGGAACGGCTGCATCGGCCTGCTGCGGCGCGAAGGCGATGGCTGGGCCGTGCTGCCGCCGCTGCTCAGCGCTGACGGGCTCAACAACGAGCAGGAGCGGCCGCATATCGTCCACCACGCCGGGCACTACTATCTGTTTTGGTCCACCCAGCGGAAGGTCTTTGCGCCCGATGGTCCCGCCGGTCCCAATGGCCTTTATGGCATGGTGGCAGAGCGGATGGACGGGCCGTGGCTGCCGCTCAACGGCAGCGCCCTGGTGGCGGGCAACCCGCCCGAGGCACCGGTGCAGACCTATAGCTGGTGGGTGACGCACGAGCTTACCGTGCATGGGTTTGTCGATTATCCGAACTCGCTCAAAGGCAATGACCACGGTGATGCCGCGTGGCGGCGGACACATTTTGCCGGGGTGCCCGCACCTGTGTTCGGGCTGGTGCTCGATGGCACGCGGGCGGAGATCGCCCAGTGACGGACGCGCGCTATGGCCTGATCGAGGCAGGCGGCACCAAGTTCGTGCTCGGCGTGGCCGATGAAACGGGCACCCTCCACGCGCGCGAACGCATCCCGACAAAGACCCCTGCGGAAACGCTGGGCGCGGCGGTGAACTGGTTCGCGGCGCAGGGCGCAGACTACGCCGGGTTTGGCATCGCCTCGTTCGGGCCGCTCGATCTCGATCCCGCTTCGCCGCAATTCGGCTGCGTGCGCCCCACGCCCAAGCCGCACTGGAGCGGGGCCAACCTGATCGCGCGGTTTCAGGAGCGCTTCGGTGTGCCGGTGGCGGTTGATACCGACGTGAACGGCGCGGCGCTTGCCGAAGCGCTGTGGGGCGCGGGCAAAGGTCTGGGTTCGGTGCTTTATCTCACCATCGGCACCGGGATCGGCGGCGGCTTTTGCAGCGACGGACACTTGCTGCGCGGGCTATCCCATCCCGAGATGGGCCATATCCGCATGCCGCGCCATCCGGAGGATCTGGACTTCGCAGGCACTTGCCCGTTTCACGGCGACTGCCTTGAGGGCCTCGCTTGCGGACCGGCGGTGATTGCGCGCTGGGGCCAATCGCTTTCCCAGCTTCCCGAGGGGCATCCCGGCAAACGCATCATCGCCTGGTATATCGGGCGGGCGCTGGCTACGTTCCAGACCATCATGGAGCCTGCCCGGATCGTACTGGGCGGCGGCGTGACCGCAACGGACGGCCTGCTGGACCTGATCCGTGCCGAGGCGTTGGTAGCGAATGGCGGCTATACCGTGGGCCGGATCGACAAATTGATCACGGCGCCGGGCCTAGGCGACAATGCCGGACTGCTGGGCGCTCTCGCCCTCGCGCTCAGGTAGATTCGCGCAGCAGCAGGCGCGGCTGGAGGACCACCGAATGGATTTCCTCCCCCGCAATGCGCTGGATCACGCTGGTGACAAGGTGTTCCGCGCCTTGTTCCAGATCCTGTGCAATGGTCGTCAACGGAGGCATGGTGTGTTCGCCCAGCGGCAGACCGTCATAGCCGATCACCTTGACCTCGCGCGGCACCGACAGCCCCTGCTCCGCCAGAACGCGCATGGCCGTCACCGCGATCACGTCGGATGCCGCAACAACGCCGTCCGGGCGGTGCGCCTTTGACCGGAAGTATTTGGCGATCTCGCTCTGCGCAGCATCGGCCACAAGGTGCGTGGGCACGACGCTGAACTGCACGCCATCGGCCTTGGCGACGACCGAGCGGCATCCTTCAAGGCGCTGACCGATTTCAATCGCGCGCGGATCGCCGAAGAACACGATGTTGCGGCAGCCACGCTCCATCAGGTGCTGGGCCGCCAGCGCGCCGCCGCGAAAGTTGTCTGACCCCACCGAACAATGCGCCTGCCCCGCAATGTGCGAGCCCCACACCACCAGCGGGCGATAGAGGTCTGCCACGCGGTCGAGAACGGCGGACTGGTCCGACTGGCCGATCACGATGATCCCGTCAGACTGGCCCGAGCGCGCAAGCTTGAGCAGCCAGTCCTCGTCTGTCGGCACGACGCGCGAAAGCAGCAGACTGTAGCCGCGCGTGGTCAGCTTGTCGGCCAGCAGGCCTAGCATGGTGATGAAGAACGGATCGGAGATGTTCTGCCGCACTTCATGGCCCAGGGGGATGACCACGCCGATCGTGCCCGTCTTGCGCATCCGCAAGTTGCGCGCGGTGGCATTGGGCGTGAAGCCGTGCTGGCGGGCCAAGGCCACGATCATATCGCGCGTGGCGGGCGTGACGAGGCTGGAACCGGAGAGTGCACGCGAAACCGTGCCGCTGGTCACACCGGCGAGTTCGGCGAGTTCTTTGAGGGTCTTGGGCCCGGTCATCGTGAATGAGTCATCGGATCTAGGTGTCTTCAGGCGGAGGTGGGAACCACATCGAAGGCGATGTTGAGCCGTTCTCCCGCCGCGAACGGATAGGTGCCATGCCACAGGAGTGAGGGGAAGACCACCAGTTGACCGGCGCGCGGCGCGATGACGGCATAGGGCGCCAGATCACAGCCCAGCTCTGGCGGCGGCGCGCCAAGGTGCAGCGCTCCGGCTGGCGCCGGGCCCGGATCATCGGGCAGGGCAACATAGAGCACCGCCGATAGCCAGCCCGCCGGATGGCTGTGCGTGACATTGAAGCCCCCTGCCCCGAGCCGCACCGACCAGCTGCCCGAAATCTGCAATCCCCCGCGTGGCCTGCCCAGCAGCGGATGGCGCGGATCGGGCGGCGGCAGAGTGCGCACGAAATCGCGCAGCGCTTCCATCAGGCGCGCGCGGGTCGTGCCCAGCAGCGGTTCATGGCGCAGCAGGATCGATCGGTCCGTCTGCGTGCCATGGCGCACCGATTGGTCGGCATAGGGCAGCGAGGCGGTATGCCGGCGGCGCAGCAGGGCAGCGAGTTCAGTGATCTCGGCGGCAGAAAGCCCGGAATCGAGCACGCCGTGGAGCACGGGATCGCCATCGAGCCCCCCGTCCAACCATGCCGCGCGGGGATCACCCAGCAAGCGCCACGCGGTGGAGAGATAGGGCCAGACCTGCCCGGCTAGGCGCGTGACGGTGAGCGGCAGGGCCAGATCGCGCGCCGCCGCCGCATTGCCGCTGCGCAGCGCGGTGCGGATGCGGCAGAGCGCGAGGAATTCATCGTCTGCGCCAGTCAGCGCCGTGAGCCGCGCCTGCGCTTCGGGCAGATCGCCGCTTTCGCTGGCGAGGAAGGCGCGGGCGACGGCGAGCGGGCGGGTCTCACCCAGTTGGGCGGCTGCGGCACCAAGGATGCGGCGCGCGGCGGACCAATCGCGTTGCTGCGCGCGCAAGGTGAACCAGCCGAGCCAGAGGCCCTGATGACGCGGCAAGGCCTCCACCGCTGCGGCAAAGCCCGCATCATATGTCTCGGCATCGCCGTGGCTGTAGCGCAAGCTGGCAAGGACGCGCTGGCCGTCGAGCCAATCGGGTTTTGCCGAAAGCGCATCGGCCAGCAAGGCTTCGGCTGAAGCCCGCTGGCCTTCGGAGGCGAGCGCGAGGGCGTGGTTCCTGAGGACGTCCGGATTTTCCGGCCAGAGCCGCACGGCCTCGGCAAACAGCGCGGCGGCAGGGCGGCCGAGTTCATAGGCCGATTGCGCGCGCAGGAATGCGGTCAGCGGATCGGACGGGGCGAGCCGCGCAGCTTCGGCAATGGCGCGGTCGGCCCCTGCCATGTCCTGCACGGCGCGGGCAGCGCGCGCCCGTTCGCGCCAGACTTCGGCTGTGATCGGATCAGGCACTGGCTTCAGGCGGCTGCGGCGGCGCCGGTGAGGCCCTCGATATAGGCCTCGTGGCTGGGCAGCCGCGCCGCTTCCGCCGCCATGCCGGCGCGCAGCTTGGCAAGATAATCGCGCGCGTCGATCCCGCGATGCTCGATCAAGGGATCGAGGCCTTCGGGATAGTTGTTCTGGCCGATGTGAACCGCGAGCCACGAAGGCGGGGCAAACAGATCCATCTCGCGCGCGATCAGGCGGCCATTGCGGCGAAAATGCTCCATCTTGAGCGCCAGCGTATCGGGCACGTCCATCGCCGAAACATAGCGCCAAAGCTCGTGATCCTGCCGCTGCGTCAGCTTGTAATGCAGGATCAGGAAATCGCGGATGCGGTCAGTTTCGGCATGGGCGATGCGGTTGAATTCATCGATGGTCGCCAGGTCAAAGTCGCGGTCCGGAAACAGGCCGATGAGCTTGGAGATATTGGCCTGAATGAGGTGGATCGAGGTTGATTCGAGCGGTTCGAGGAAGCCGCTGGACAGTCCGACAGCAATGACGTTGCGGTTCCAGTGCTGCTTGCGCCGCCCGGTGCGGAAACGCACGAAGCGCGGATCGCCCAGCGCGGCGCCATCGAGGCGGGAAGCGAGGAGCTGCGCGGCCTTGTCATCCTCCATGAACTGGCTGGAATAGACATAGCCGTTGCCGATCCGGTGCTGCAGCGGAATGCGCCACTGCCAGCCCGCCTCTCGCGCGGTGGAGCGGGTGTAGGGGGTGGGCGGCCCCGCACTGACACAGGGCATGGCCACCGCGCGATCAACCGGCAGCCAGTGGCTCCAGTCCTCGAACCCCGTGTGCAGCGCGCCCTCGATCAGCAGCGCGCGCAGGCCCGAGCAATCGATAAAGAGATCGGCTTCCAGCGTGCGGCCGTCTTCCAGCGTCACGCTTTCGACAAAGCCGGTCTCGCCATGGAGCGAAACGCCGCTGATCTTGCCTTCGACGCGCGTAACACCGCGCGCTTCGGCATGGCGGCGCAGAAACGCGGCATAGAGCGAGGCATCGAAATGATAGGCATAATCGAAGGTGGAAAGCAGCGAGCGCTGATCGGGCACCGGGCGCACCATGCGGCCTGCACGGGCGATTTGCCACGCCATCGAAAGCTCTTCGAGCGGAAACGCGCCCGGCTCTTCGCGCGTGCGCAGCCAATACTGATGCAGCGGCACCATATCGAAATTGCGCCCGTGCGGGCCGAACGGATGGAAATAGCGGCTACCGAGCGAGCCCCA
The DNA here is from genome assembly GCA_027490345.1 of Novosphingobium sp. Taxonomy (GTDB): domain Bacteria; phylum Pseudomonadota; class Alphaproteobacteria; order Sphingomonadales; family Sphingomonadaceae; genus Novosphingobium. Next base: position 3,843 of record JAIXYF010000332.1, on the reverse strand, counting down.
ATCGACGAATTCAATGCCCAGCTTGAAGGTGCCGCGCGTCTCTCGGATGAAATCGGCTTCGCTGATGCCCAGCGTTTCGTTGAACAGGCGGATGGGGGGAATGGTTGCCTCGCCCACGCCGACAATGCCGATCTCGTCGGATTCGACGAGCGTGATCTTGCAATCGCCGCGCAGCATGGTGCCCAGCATCGCTGCCGACATCCAGCCCGCCGAGCCGCCGCCAACAACGAGCACCGAACGGATCCGGCGATCACCCTGATTCACCACGCAAATCCCTCCCACTATGCCGCGCCGCGCCTCCGGCACTGGCTGTTCTGTACGCAAAAAAGGGCGGGTGCGGAACCACAGGCCGCACCCGCCCTTTTTTCATCACCTCACCCTTTCGGGCAGGCTTCAGCCATCAGAAGCTGAAGCGGACCGAGGCGTTCACGTTGCGGCCCAGCACCGGGGCAATGCCGCCGACGAAGGTGCCGTTACCCGGCTGATAGTCCGTGCCGGCCGGCCCGAGCGGGGTCAGCTTGTTGAACAGGTTGTAGACGTTGACGCCCAGCTCAAGGTTCTTGATCGGACGAACCTTCATGTTCGCACCAACCACGCTCGCGCCCGGCCATTCGTTGCCTGCACCATCAAGCGTGCTGGTCACGCCGGTGATGTTGGCGCCGATCGCCACCATGTCGCTGAAGTCATAGTTGGCAGCGAACGTGTACGAAAGGTCGGGGATGTTGTTCGAACGCTTGAACACCGAACCCGGTGCCGAGGGCTGCCTCTTCGACTTGTTGTAGGTCATGTTGGCCAGCAGGCTGAACCCGCCTGCGCTCAGCGTGCCGTAGAACTCTGCCCCCGTCGTCTTGTACTTGTCGGCGATGATGCAGGTGAACTGGTTGGGATCGCCGGTCACGATCGGGCAAACCGTCTGGCTCAGCTCGAAGGTCGTGATGTTGAAGTGGCTGTGATAACCCGTCAGTTCGACCGTGTAACGCGCGCCGCCGATGTTGCCGCGGTTCTTCAGGCCGATTTCGTACTGATAGACATTGTTCGAAACCGCCGTGTTGCCGCGATCGTTGAGCGTGCCATCAGCATTGAAATAGCCGCTGAAAGTCAAACGGTCAGCGTTGGCGCGGACACCCTTCGAAGCGCGGACGAACAGGTTGAGGTTGTCCATCGGCTTGAAGCTGGCGCCCACCGACCACGAGGTGGTCGCCTTGGTGTAGTTGATCACCTCACGCGCGCCGTTGGGCAGGAAGTAGGGCAGGCTGACCTGCTGCGAAGCACCCGTCACAGGGTTCACCGCGCTCTGCGTGACGAACTGCGTGACCGGGTTGCCCACCAGCGGGTTGGCATTGATGCCCGATCCCGTGCCCTTGTTGATGTCGTGACGGACCGAGGCGTCCAGCTCGAACTTGCCCACGTTGAAGATGAAGTCAGCGTAAGCAGCGTTGTCGGTGAAGCTGTAGTCGTACGTGCGGGCGCAGCAGCCGCCCCAGTTGTTGTTGTAACCGGTGAAGCCATTGGCGCTGAGCAGGTTGCCAGCCGCATCGAGCAGATCGATCGGCGAGGCTGCCGGGGTCAGCGAGCCGTTGAACTGGTTGGGATGCCAATCCATCGCAACCTGCTGGTTCATGTAGAACCAGCCGGCGGTGAGGTTGGCCTTGACCGTGCCGAGATCACCCTGCCAGTTGAGCTTGGCATCGTTAACGAAGCTGCCGACATCGCGGATCCGCGTGTAGACCGAAACGTTATTGTTATAGAACGCTTCCTTCACGTCCTTCCCGCGATCCGGACCCGCCGAATAGACCGCACGGGCAACTACGCCGCCGTTCTTGGTCGAACCGATCAGGCCCGAAAGCGGCGCAACGGCGAGGAAGTTCGACGAGAAACCGCCGCTCATGTTGGTGTAGCGTGCGTTGTTGTCGACCGTGATGCCATTGTCGAACTTGTAGTGCAGCTGCGCCTGGAGCGACTGGGCATTTGTGGTGATGCCGTTCAGCGGGGTGCTGGCAACATTGCCGCTGGTGAAATCAACATAATTGACCACCGGGTTGAACGCCGAGAAGTTCGACGCACGGCGCGGGTCGAAGCCCGGGCAGGCCTGAAGATCGGAAACCTTGCCGCCGCTGAGGGTGCCGCACGCGATGCCGCCCTGCGTGTTGGGCTCCTGTGTGTCCTGCGCCTTGAAGTACACGCGGAAAAAGCCGCGGTTGTCATCAAACTCGCGCGTGATGTTGCCCTTGATCAGGTACGACTTGCTGAGCTGGTAGCCCGAATGCCACGGACCATCACCGGCGCCATAGAAGCCGCCGATGTTGAAGTGGGTCTTGTCGTCGATCGCGCCCGAGAAACGGAAGCTGGCGCGGGTGTAATCGTAGGTCAGGTTGCGCTCGAGCTGGATGTAGCCGCCCTCGGTGCGATCCGTCTTGCTGATGTAGTTGATGACCGCGCCCGGCGCCTGGCTGGCGAGGGTGGCAGCGGTGCCGCCGCGGATGGCATCGACGCGGGCGTCCATCGGGCTGGACTTTGTCCAGTAGTCGTTATTGCCGAACTGGATGTCGCCAAACAGGACCGTGGGGAGGCCATCTTCCTGCAGCTGCACGAACGTGGCACCGCCCGTGGCGACAGGCAGACCGCGAACCGCGAAGTTGCCGTTACCGCCAGGCCCCGAAACGTTGGGCTGAAGACCCGGCAGCAGGCGAAGCAGATCGCCTTCCGACATCGGGCGGAAATTGGCGATAACCGAGGCATCGACCGACGAGATCGAGACCGAGCTGTCGAGCTTGCTCTTGGTGCCGGTCGAGGCGGTGACGACGATTTCGCTCAGCGTATCGGTCGTTTCGGCATCGGCAGTTTCAGCAGCGGCAGGCGCGGCAGACTGCGCGTATGCGGGCACGGCGAGGCCGGCAACAGCCAGCGCAAGGACCGATGCACACGATTGAATTACGGTTTGCTTCACAGGTATCCTCCCGGTTGCGAGCACATTTGTGCGTGCTTACGCCGCGAATCATTAATACGACCCGCTTACGTTCGGCGTCTCTGGCAAAACGCACTGCCGACTGCAAGCACGAATTCAAGCGATTGAATCGAGGGGCGCGCACAGGCTGCAAAACTGTGGCTTCCTTGCATCGCCCTATTGGTGGCGTTGATGACAGGCGCGTGCCAATGCACCTCTTGACGTTTACGTAAAGTGGAAGGATGGAGAGACAAGGAGACCGGACGCGGAGCACCGCGCGCGAGTCCCGCCACATCACGGCCTATCACGGCCCTGAACCGATATGGGAGAGCCCGATGCATCTTGATTTCAGCCCCGAGGACCTCGCCTTCCAGAAGGAAGTTCGCGCGTTCATCGCCGAGAACTATCCGGAGGACTTGCGCGGCAAACAGGACGAGGGCGACGAGCTTTCGAAGGAAGATTTCCTCTCGTGGCACAAGGTGCTGGCGAAGAAGGGCTGGGTCGCCCCGGCATGGCCCGTGGAATACGGCGGCACCGGCTGGAGTGCGACGCAGCGCTACATCTGGTCGGAAGAAACCGCGCGCGCCGATTGCATCCGCCTGATGCCCTTCGGCCTTTCGATGGTCGGCCCGGTGATCTACACCTTCGGTACGCCCGAACAGAAGGCCAAGTACCTCCCCCGCATCCTTTCGGGTGAAGATTGGTGGTGTCAGGGTTATTCGGAGCCGGGTTCGGGTTCTGACCTTGCTTCGCTGCGCACCAAGGCGGTCCGTGATGGCGACCATTATGTTGTGAACGGCCAGAAGACCTGGACGACGATGGCGCAGCATGCCGACTGGGGCTTCTTCCTTGTCCGCACCGATCCCGATGCCAAGCAGCAGGAAGGCATTTCGTTCCTG
>JAIXYF010000167.1 GCA_027490345.1 Novosphingobium sp. | reverse complement strand
GGGGTGTCATTTTGTTGCAGGATAACCACATACCCCTCCCAAAATCCATGGCTGGCGCACATCACCCTTTTACCCCGGCCCGCAATCGCAGAAGATTGATGTGCGGTTTGAGGGAACTGCGATGCGCACCAGTCGAATGGCCGGGCGCAGGCTGAATGGCCAAAGTTCAGGGTTATTAAAAAACATGGGGCCCGCTGGCGGCGCCGCTTCCCGGTTCGGGCAGGGCAGCGCAGTTAACGGAAAAACGCACAGGGATTTCAGCGCAGGCTGCCGTCCATCACATGCCAGCACCAAGCTGGTGGCCGCCTGGGGGGGCGGACCGTGATCGGGACGACCTGACGCTGATCGGTTATCGTCACGGGGACGCCCGGAGCTCACGCTCCGGGCGCTTCGTTTTTGTCGGCCACCACACAGTTTACGCGGCCAGCATGGCCCCACCCGGCGCGGCATAATCCAGCGCTTCATCCAGCACCCGCGCAAAACATGCGATCCGCACATCGCCCGCGCCAGCCTTGCGCAGCGCGGCCAGGCAGGCGTCCGTGGTCGCGCCGCTGGTCATCACATCATCTACTAGCAGCACTCTGGCCCCCTTTAGCCGCGCCGCGCGCCCCGGATGCGGCGTGATCGCACCGCGCAGAGCTTCGGCCCGGGCGCGCTTGCCAAGCCCGCCCAGCGAAGGCGTGCGCCTCTGCCGCACCAGCGCATCAACCACCAGCGGCTGGTCCGTGGCCCCGGCAATCCGCGCCGCCAGCAGTGCCGACTGGTTGAACCCGCGCTCCCACAGCCGCCAGCGGTGCAGCGGCACCGGCACCACCAGCCATTCGCCCTCAAGCGTCGGCAGGCTGCGCACCATCAGGCGCGCAAGCAGATCGGCAAGCGCGATTCGCTTGCCCCGCTTGAACGCCAGCACCAGATCGCGCGAAGCCGCATTATACAGCGTGGCTGCCGCAATCCCGGCATGGCGCGGCGGCGCCGCCAGGCAAGGCGCGCACTGCACTTCGCCCGAACGCACCATGCCATCGGGCAACGGGCGCTGGCAGCTGCTGCACGCAGGCTCCCCCGGTACGGCCAGCTGCAACCAGCATGCCGCGCACAGGCCGCCTTGCTGCGCCAGCGCATCGCCGCACAGCGGACAGCGCGGCGGAAACACCAGAGCGACCAGCGTGGCCAGGAATGCGGGCATTGCCATGCGCGCAAGTGTCTGCCGCGCAGGGCCAGATGGCAAGAGGGACTTGGCTAGAAGAACTGGGCCAGAAGGACTTGGCAACTGCCGCGCCGCGCGGCAGGAGCAAGCGCCATGGCCAGCAAACCTCCAGCCCCTCCCGCGCCGCCCACCATCTTCGCCCCCCGGCGCCGCCGCGCGATGCGCCAACGGATGCGCCAGCTGGAACGCCGCTCCGATGCGCCCGGATTCCTGGCGGATGACATGGCCGAGGACGTGATCGACCGCCTCGCCTTCCTGCGCCACGAACCGCAGCGCGCGCTGGTGGTGGGCGATACCACCGGGCAGCTGGCCGCAGCCCTCACCGCGCAAGGCTGCGCCGTCACTCGCGCCGATCCCGCGCCGCTGCCCGGCGAACAGGCCGCCAACGAAGAGCAGCCCTTCCCCGCACCAGCCGCCTTCGATCTGATCGCCCAGCTCGGCACCCTTGCCACAGTCAACGACCTGCCCGGCGCCCTGCTCCATATCCGCCGCGCGCTGGCTCCCGGCGGCCTTGCGGTGATGAGCCTGTGCGGCGCAGGGAGCGTGCCCGCGCTGCGACAGATCATGGCCGAAACCGACGGCGACCGCCCTGCCGCACGCCTCCACCCGCAAGTCGACGTGCGCGCGGGGGGCGACCTCCTCCAGCGCTGCGGCTTTGCACAGCCCATGAGCGACAGCCGCACGCTGGATGTGCGCTATGCCAGCCTGCACCGGCTCGCGGCCGATCTGCGCGCGCAAGGCCTGGGCAATTGCCTCGCCCGCCCGGGGCCGCCGCTGGGCAAAGCCGGGCTGGCGCGCGCCGAGGCCGCGTTTGCCGCGCTGGCAGACAGCGATGGACGGGTTACGGAGCGATTCGCGATCCTGACGATGAGCGGGTGGAACAAGGCTGTGCGGCCGCCGAAGTTCTGAAGAAGGGCCTCTGGCGGGCAAGGGTTATCACCCTTGCATCCCGTGAAACAGCATGGCGCTGCACCGGCAAAGATGCGCCTGCCGCGAAGCGGCCCTAAAGCCTCCGGCGGGGCAACCTTGCGCTGCGCAGCGAGGTTCCACTCACCTCGACCGTTTTCGGGATGCAAGGGTTATAACCCTTGCCCGCCGGAGGCATGAAGTAACCCTTTAAACCTTACCCCAAAGCCGCCTGCGCCGCCGCAAGCCGGGCAATCGGCACGCGGTAGGGGCTGGCTGAGACGTAATCGAGGCCGACCTTTTCGCAGAAAGCGATGGAGGCCGGATCGCCGCCGTGTTCGCCGCAGATGCCGAGCTTGATATCGGGGCGGGTTTCGCGGCCGCGCACGGCGGCCATTTCAACGAGCTGACCGACGCCTTCGATATCGAGGCTGACGAAGGGATCGCGCGGATAGATGCCCTGTTCGACATAGGGCCCGAGGAAGCGGGCAGCATCATCGCGAGAAACGCCCAGAGTAGTCTGTGTCAAGTCGTTGGTGCCGAAGGAGAAGAACTTCGCTTCCTCGGCGATTTCTCCAGCCATCAGCGCCGCGCGCGGCAGCTCGATCATCGTGCCGACGAGGTATTCGAGCGTGCGGCCCTTTTCGGCAAACACGGCCTGCGCTGCGCGGTCCACCAGAGCGCGCAGGATCAGCAGTTCGCGGCGCGTGGCGACGAGCGGAATCATGACTTCGGGAACCACGGCCTCGCCCGACTTTTCGGCCACATCGCAGGCGGCTTCGAAGATCGCGCGGGCCTGCATCTCGTAAATTTCGGGGAAGGTGATGCCGAGGCGGCAGCCGCGGTGGCCGAGCATCGGGTTGAATTCGTGCAGTTCGCCCGCGCGGCGCTTCAGGTGATCGACACCAAGGCCGGTCGCTTCCGAAAGCTCGGCAAATTCGGCATCGCCATGCGGCAGGAATTCGTGGAGCGGCGGATCCAGCAGGCGGATCGTGACGGGCAGGCCCGCCATGACCTCGAAGATCGCGGTAAAATCGGCGCGCTGTTCGGGCAGCAGACTGTCGAGCGCGCGGCGGCGGGTGGCTTCGTCTTCGGCCAGAATCATCTGACGAACCAAAGAGATACGGTCTGCATCGAAAAACATATGTTCAGTGCGGCACAGCCCCACGCCTTCCGCGCCGAACTGGCGCGCAACCTGGCAATCGAGCGGGGTTTCGGCATTGGCGCGCACTTTCATGCGGCGGTGCTTGTCGGCCCATTCCATCAGCACGGCGAAATCGCCGACGAGTTCGGGTTCGACCATCGCAACCGCGCCCGCCATGACATCGCCGTTCGAACCATCGAGCGTGATGACATCGCCTTCCTTTACCTCACGCGTGCCCATGCGTGCGGTGCGGGTGGCCATATCGATCGAAAGGCCCGACGCGCCGGAGACGCAGGGGCGGCCCATGCCGCGCGCGACCACAGCGGCGTGGCTGGTCATGCCGCCGCGCGCGGTGAGCACGCCCTTGGCCGCGTGCATCCCGTGAATGTCCTCGGGGCTGGTTTCGACGCGTACGAGGATGACGTCATCGCCCATCTGCGCGCGGTGTTCGGCGCTATCGGCATCGAACACGATCACCCCGGTGGCCGCGCCGGGCGAGGCGGGCAGCCCGCGCGTGAGCACATCACGCGCGGCGGAGGGATCGAGCGTGGGGTGGAGCAGCTGATCGAGCGCCATCGGATCAACGCGCTTCACCGCCGTGGCTTCATCGATCAGCCCTTCGCGGGCCATATCGACCGCCATCTTGAGCGCGGCCTTGGCGGTGCGCTTGCCCGAGCGGGTCTGCAGCATCCACAAGTGCCCGCGCTCGACGGTGAACTCGATGTCCTGCATGTCCTTGTAATGCAGTTCGAGCAGATCGAACACGCGCGCCAGCTCGCCGTAGGCCTCGGGCATCGCCTCTTCCATCGAAAGCGGTTTGGCCCCTGCCCGCTCCCGCGCGGCCTTGGTGAGGTATTGCGGGGTGCGAATGCCCGCGACGACATCCTCGCCCTGCGCATTGACCAGCCATTCGCCGTAGTAGGCGCGCTCGCCCGTGGCGGGATCGCGGGTGAAGGCGACGCCCGTGGCCGAAGTTTCGCCCATGTTACCGAAGACCATGGCCTGCACGTTGACCGCAGTGCCCCCGTCATGCGGGATGCTGTTCAGGCGGCGATAGACCTTGGCGCGGTCGCTCTCCCACGAATCGAACACGGCACCGATCGCG
>JAIXYF010000457.1 GCA_027490345.1 Novosphingobium sp. | reverse complement strand
TAATCGCCAATATCCGTGTCGTATCGGACCGTGGTGGTGCCCTTGAACTTGGGCTGGCGCGGCAAGCGAGTGCCATCGGACGCCGCAACGGTCGGTGTCACGATGTTGGTACCCTGATCCGGGTCGTCGAACACGGTGCCATTGGCATCAATGAATGTGCCTGCTTCACAGGTTGGGAGCTGTGCGATCGTAGCGGCGGCGCGGTCTGCCCGGAAGTTGCAGAAATTGCCCTTCAGCTTGCCGTCATTGTACGAACCGCTGGTTGTGATCGTGACTTTGCCCAGCCTGAGGTCGGCGTCAAATTCGATGCCCTTCACCTCGGCCTTGCCGGCGTTGCCGGTATAGCCTGCACCCTGCGCGCCTGCGACGACGACGCTGTACTGAATATTATTCCATTTTTCCAGATAGATAGCGGCGTTGAACCGGAAGATATTGTTCCAGGTTGTCTTCACGCCGATTTCGAAGTTGGTCAGCGTTTCCGACTTGAACGGCGGAGCGGCAACGACCACCGCTGGTTGGGTTGCAGTTGCGCGGATACGCAGCGGGCGGCTGTAGCCGCCTGGGCGGAAGCCGGTCGAGTAGTTCGCGTAGACCAGTTTATCGGGTGCGAACTGCCAATCGACCACGACCTTGTGGGTCTGTCCCTGTTCCTTGTAGCGGCCGACGCTTTCGGGATCGAGCGCATTGGTGTTGCGGCATTCAAGTCGTGCACCGGTCAGCGGAAGCGGGCAGCCGATGGCGCCGGTGGGAATGAAGATGGCCGGAGCATTGAGCGCCGAGCTCGCCACGCCTGCAAAGCCGGTAATCTGGAAATCGGTCCAGAAGTAGCGGATGCCGCCGGTGATCTTCACATCGGGCAAGATGTTGTAGTGCCCTTCGGCAAAGATCGCAGTATCGTGATACAGCGTGTCGTTCTCGGTGATGTAGAACCCATCCTCGCGCACGGCAGGCGTACCGAGGATCATCGTGCCGCCCTGTGCTTCGGGGATGCCGAAGCCGGCGAAGTTTGTGTCCCCGCCACCGGCTGCCGTGTAACCGGCGATATCGGCCAGACCGCGAATGGCGTAGAAGTCGTTCGTGTTGTTTTTCTGGCGCTGGAAAAAACCACCTAGCGTCATATCGAACGGCCAGGACTTCGGCGTGGTCAGCCGGATTTCCTGAGTGAACTTCTTGTTGGTATTGTCGGCCCGGTAATACTGGTTCGGGTTGAGCAGCGTGGTGCACTTGAGCGTTGCGCCTGAGCCAGTGCAGCCTGACTTGTCGAAGAACTGCAGGTAGCTTTCGTAGCCAGGGCCGAAGCTGTCATAGGTCACTGTATAGTAGGTGTAGTCGTTGTTGATCTTCCGGTTCCGAGCATAATAGCCGGTTGCCGAAACAAGGTCGAAATCGCCGATATGGCCGTGGATGGTGAGCGCTGCCTGATACCACCGGTCGTCGTTCCGGGTGAGGTCGTAATCATGCACTTGCAGATCGCCGACACGCGTATCGAAGCCGAAGTAGCCATAAGAAATCTGGCGCTGCGCGGTGATCGACGGCGTGATTTCCCAGCCATCGGCAATGTCCCACAGCATCGAAAGCCGGCCGCCGTATTCATAAAGCGGGTTGTAGTCTTTTTGCGCGATGGAAGCATTGCTGAGCGTGAACGAAGTCAGCGGGTTGTCGTCGCCAAGATTGAGAACCGCTGGGCGCGGGTTCGGCGCCAAGGGATTTTCGGTGGTGCCGCTGATGAACTGGCCCTTGTTGTCGACATTGTCGATGTAGCCGCCTTCCTTGCGGTAGTAGCCCATCGCCCGGATCGCGAAAGAGTCGCTCACCGGAATGTTGACATAGCCCTTTACCGTGCCGCCGAACGCACCCTTGCCGAACTTGTTCACCTCGGTATCCATGCCCAGTTCGAAAGAGCCGATCTTGGGCTTGGCGGTGATGAAGCGGATGACACCTGCGAGCGAACCTGCGCCGAACAATGTGCCCTGCGGACCCGAGAGCGCCTCGATGCGCTCCATGTCGTAGACCTGGATATCCGGCACCTCCGCGCCGGTAATGGGGATTTCATCGAGGTAGTAGCCGGCCGAGGCATAGGCGCCGCCTGCTGGCACGATGCCGCGGAAGTACACCTCACTGCGGCCGGGACCGATGCCGGCGAACGAAACCGAGGGAAGTAGGGCGGCGTAATCGGCCAGACCCTTGACCTGGCGCTGCGCGAGGAAATCGGAACCCAGCGCCTGGATTGCAATCGGCACTTTCTGGACGTTTTCGGCCTTGCGCGTCGCGGTCACGATGATTTCATCAAATCCGCCAGCGGCCTTCGCTTCATCGGCGGGAGCGGCCTGCGGCGCGAGCGCATCCTGTGCAAAGGCGGCATGCGGTGCTGCAACGCCTGCGAGAATTGTGGTCAGGCACAGTGCCCTCAGCATGTGCGACCGGCGACCGGTTGTCTGTTTCATCACGTCTGGCTCCCTGGGATACGCTGCGTCGGTAAAAGCTCCTTCGTGTCCGTTCCTGCGAAGCGGCCTTTGGCCGCACGTTGCGCCGCTCGCGCGGCGACTTTAACCCGGATCCGGTGCAGCTGCGATTTCGCAGTCTGCTTTAGATCCCTGGGCCATGGCCGCTTGGCGGCCTCTGGCCAACCGCGCAGATGCACGGCTTGATCAATCGATGGTTAATCCCCCGGATGGCGCCATGCCCTGCACCTGTCCATATTTGAGAGGATGCGGGTTTGTTACAGGGAGTCAACATTCTTTTTCGCATTTGCAACATGCGCGAGGGCATGAGCCGTTGCGCCTGTTGCAAAATCTGCACATGATGCAGCACGCAGTCAGCCGCAATAACGGAACCCATCATGGAACTTGCAAACCCAGCCGTTTCGGGGCGTGACGGGGCCGCCGGTGCCGCGCTGCGAAGCGCGCTCGATGCAGCGGCCGCGCAAATGGAATCCGCGCCCGGTTTCGCGCTTGCGGAAGCGGAAAAGGCTTTGCAAACAATGCCCTGCCTGCCGCCTGCACTGTTTGTGGCCGGGCAGGCGTTGCGCCGTCTGGGCCGGCCGGAGGAAGCCTTCGCGCTGCTTGCAGCCATTGACGGCGGCGCGCGGCGCCCGGCGATGGTGCTGTGGGAACTGGCGCAGGCCGCGAGCGAGGCGCAGCGCCACGACGATGCCATTGCCGCGCTGGAAGCCCTGACCCGCCAGCAGCCGGGCGTGGCCAGCGGCTGGTTCCTGCTGGCCGGAGAGCTGCGCAAAGCAGCGCGCACAGATGATGCCTGGCGGGCCGACCTCTCTGCCGTCCACGCCGCCTCACGCGATCCGCAGCTGCTGGCGGCGGCGACAGACATGAACGCGGGCAAACTGGACGAGGCCGAGGCAAAGCTGGCCGCGCGCGCGGCACTTCTGCCGGATGATCCCGTCGGCACGCGGATGCAGGGCGAACTGGCGTGGCGGCGCGGCGACATGACCGAGGCGCTGCGGCTGGTCGAACGCGCAGTCACGCTCGCGCCGGGCTTCGATCTGGCGCGCGATTTCCTCGTGCGGCTGCTGATGCAGGTGAACCGCCTGCCCAATGCGCTCGTCCATGCAGAGGTCTTGGCGCAGAGCCCGGTGGGAGGCTCGGCGGCGCGGCTTGTGCTAGCTTCGGTGCTGGTGCGGCTTGGCGATCAGGAACGGGCACGCGGCATCTATGAGGCGCTGCTGGCGGAGCAACCCGATCAGCCGCTGCTATGGCAGAACCTGGGCCATGTCCTCAAGACACTGGGCGAGCAGGGCGAGGCGATTGCCGCCTACCGCGCCGCAGTCACGCGCCAACCGGCGCTGGGCGAGGCGTGGTGGAGCCTCGCCAATCTGAAGACGGTGAAGCTGGACGGCGCGGATGTCGCGGCGATGGAAGCGGCGCTCGCCGCGCTGAAGGATGAGGAAGGCCGCGAGGAGGACGTGTTCCACCTCCACTTCTCGCTTGGCAAGGCGCATGAGGATGCGGGCGATGCCGCGCGCGCGTTTGCGCATTACGACAAGGGCAACCGCCTGCGCCGCACGCTCGTGCGCTATGATGCGGAACAGCTTTGCGCCGAAGCGGCGGCGGCGGCGGCCACGTTCACCGCGCCGTTCATCGCGCAGATGGGGGAGGGCGGCTGCCCGGCAGAAGATCCGATCTTCATCGTCGGCCTGCCGCGTTCGGGCTCCACGCTGGTCGAGCAGATCCTGGCCAGCCACAGCATGATCGAAGGCACGATGGAGCTTTCGGAAATGATGGTGATCGCCGCCCGTCTGCAATCGCGGGTGGACGAGGGCGAGTTTGCCGATTTCGCCGCGATGGTGCGCTCGCTGGGGCCGGAGGAACGGCTGCGGCTGGGCGAGGAATATATCGAGCGCACGCGCGTTCACCGCAAGACGGATGCCCTGCGCTTTACCGACAAGATGCCCAACAATTGGCAGCATATCGGGCTGATCCGGCTGATCCTGCCCAATGCGAAGATCGTCGACGCGCGGCGGCATCCGATGTCGTGCTGCTTTTCTGGCTGGAAGCAGCATTTCGCGCGGGGGCAGACGTTCACCTATGATCTCACCGAAATCGGCCGCTACTACCGCGATTATGTGCGGCTGATGGCGCATTATGATGCAGCCGCGCCCGGCGCGGTGCACCGCGTGATCTATGAACGCATGGTGGCCGATACCGCAGCTGAAGTGCGCCGGGTGCTGGATTTCCTCGGCCTGCCGTTCGAGGAAGGCTGCCTTGAGTTTCACCGCAACACCCGCGCGGTGCGCACGGCGAGTTCGGAGCAGGTGCGCCAGCCGATCTATACCGACGCGGTGGAGCACTGGAAGGCATTCGCGCCGTGGCTTGGCCCGCTGGAAGCGGCATTGGGCGATGTGGCGACGAGCTATCCCGGGGTGCCCGAAACCTTGCGCCCCTAACGCCTAGCGAAACGCGATCCGCACGCCCGCCCACAGCGTTCGCGGCGCGCCCAGATCGATCGAGCCGCCCGAATTGCGCGTCACGATCACCTCGTCCCAGAGGTTCTCACCGCGCAGGATCAGGCTGAAACCGCGTGTGAGCGGCACTTGCGCGTAGGCATCGAGCGTGGTGGCAGCGGGCAGGAGATCGGTTTCGAGATCGTCTTCAAACTGCGCGCCGGTGTGGCGCAGGGTCAGCGCCAGCGTGGTGCCCGCCGAGGGGCGCCAGGCGGCGGTGGCGCTGCCGGCAAAACGCGGGGTCTGCGCCGGGCGCTTGCCATCCAGCGCGGTGCCGGGCGCTTCGACCGCTGCGTCGGTGTAGGCAAACGAGCCGCTGAGCGTGACCGCGCCGAGCCGAGCCTCTGCGCCCAGTTCGATGCCCTTGGCGTGGACCGCTTCGACATTCTGCCGTTCGCGCAAGTTAACGCCGATGGTTACGTTGGCGATGGCGCCGCGCACCTTGTTGTCAAACGCGGTTGCGGTGAAGAGGATGCCGTCTGCCGGGCGCCAGTCAAACCCGGCTTCGAAGCCGCGCAGCTTCTCGTTTTCCAGCGCGGCATTGGCGCGGGTGACGACGGGGAACACGGTGAAGCTGCGGTAAAGCTCGTTCAGCGTGGGCTGGCGTAGGCCGGTATAAGCCGAACCGCGCAAGGCCAGCGCCTTGCTGACATTGAACACCGCGCCGCTGCGGTAGCTGCCCTGCCAGCCCGAACGATTGGGATACGCGATGCGCGGCGGGGCGCCCGCGATCGACTGTTCCAGCTTGCCGCCGCTGACCGACCAGCGATCCGCGCGCGCGCCTGCGGTGAGGACCACCGGGCCGATGGTCAAGTCATCCTCGATGAACAGGCCCAGATCGCGGTTGGTGCCGCCTGCGCGGCGCTGGCCGGTAACGACGCCTTGCGCATAGATGTCTTCCTGCGTGCGGCCTTCGCCATATCGCCAGTCTGCGCCGAAGCGCAGGACATGCGCCTGGCCCACCGGCGGGCGCAGTTCCAGCTTGCCGCCGATGCCGGTGGAAGGCGTGGCGCGCTGATCCAGCGTGGGCAGGAACGTGCGCGCGCTGATGACCGTGTTGCTGAAATCGCGGCTCTGCACATAGGCCAGCGCATCGAACTGCCACGCGCCGCGCCCGACGAGGCGCAGGCTGCCGTCCTGCCCGCTGGCGGCGGTGTCTGCCCCGGCAAAGCGCAAGGTACGCGCATCATGAAACGCACCGACGCGGGCTTGCAGCTCGATTTCAGGGGTCAGCGGGGCGACGGCGCGCAGGGAGGCCGACCAGCTTTCATAGCGCGCGCGCACGCTGGCGGGCACGCGCTGATCGGAAGGCGTGGTCCAGAACCCGCGGCCCCGGTCATACCGGCCCGAAGCAACAAGGTAGCCCGCGCCCAGCTTCGGGGCGATGGTGGCGGAAAGCTCGGTCTCGCCGCGATCATCGACAAGCGCGCGCCCATTGAAGAAGCCGAGCTGATCCGGCCCGGCGCTGGTGAGATCGATCGTGCCGGCCACCGCGCCCGCGCCAAACGCGCCCGAGCCGCCGCCGCGCGTAACGCGGACCACCGCCAGCCGTTCCGGCGCGAGGGCGGAGAGGGGGACATAGCCGAAGAACGGATCGGCCACTGGCACCCCGTCGAGCAGCATCAGCGTGCGGCTGGTGGCATTGCCGCCCAGCGCGCGCAGCGTGATCCCTTGCGCTGAAGGGTTGGACGCGCGGCTGTCTGACCGGCGGAATTGCTGGACGCCCGCAGCGGCCGACAGCGCATCTTCAAGCCGGCCCGAGGCGGCAACCGCGAGGCGCTCGGCATCGATTTCCTGCACGTTGTAGGCCGTGGCGGCGGGAGCCGCATCAAGGCCGCGGCCCGTCACCACGATCTGATCGGGCGCCGCTTCTTCGGCCCATGCGAGTGCGGGCATGGCAGCGCCGCCAAGGAGCAGGAACGCTGCGGAGCGGGGGAACGAGCGAGGCATGGAACGAGAGCTTTCAGCAGGATATGAGCCAGTTGGGCCGTTGCCGGGGCCGGGCGCAGTGTCAAGCCTGCAAGAGGGGATGCCGCCCAGGGTTCAGGCGCCAAGAGGCTCTGCCAGCGGGGCGAGAAGCCGCGCGAGCGCTGCGCGGTCTTCCTCGTCCACCCGCGCCCCCAGCGCGCGTTCGATCGCCTCGGCATAGACCGGCCACATCGCGGCGCGCATGGCCAGGCCCTCAATCGTGAGAGTCAGCGTGTGGCCGCGCGCATCCGTGGGGCAGGGGGTGCGAGCCAGCAAGCGGGCTTTGACCATGCGGTCCACCAGACGAGAGAGCGCATATTGCTCCTTGCCGAGGGCGGCTTGCAGATCGCGCGGCCGCTGCGCCCCGCCGCGTTCCAGCGCCAGCAGCACATCATACCATTCTGGCGGCGGCAGGCCGACGTTGCGCAGTGCATCGGCGCAGTGCTGCCCAGCCAGATCAGCGGCGTGTAGCAAGCGAGTCCAGACCAGCAGAGTGGTGGCGGCGGGTTGAGCCATCGGGGCGGGGTCTTTCGATGCATCGGCATGAAAAAGCCCATGCCGATGCATCGAAAACATGATGCGCGTGCATCGAAAAGTCTATGCAAGTGCAACTACTTAGCCCGGCTCGCCAGCGGCCTCCTGCGCCTCAGGCTCGTGGATCAGGCGGTCGCGCGCAGCGCGGGGATCGCCGGTTTCAACCTGAATGGCCAGCCGCTCGGCATCGCGCCCGCGGAACAGGGTTTCGGCACGGGTGATCGCCTCGTTGCTCAGCCCGGCGTTGTCGAGTGCGGCGCGCGCCATGGCGACGGCGGATTCGAAGGTTTCGCGCACGATCAGTGTGGCAGGCGCCCCGCGCAGCTTCATCACCGCGCGCCGATCAAACGCGCGGACATAGAGCGAGGCGCGGGGAAAGGCTTCGTGCACCGCGTGGAGCATCGCGGCATCCAGCTGATCGCCATCGAGGCAGAACAGAATCATTTCCGCCTCGGTCGCGCCTGCCTGGCGCAGCATGTCGATCCGCGTGCCGTCGCCGAAATAGACCTTGGCGCCAAATGTGCCTGCGACATCGATCATGCCGACATCGGTGTCGATCAACGTGACGGTAATGCCGGCGGTCTGCAGCACTTGCCCAGCTGCCTGTCCGAAGCGGCCATAGCCCACGATCAGCGCGTTGGCGCCATCGTTGCTAGGGCCTTCGCGCGTTGCGGTGCCGGTGGGGGCAGGTTCGGTGCGGAAGCGGCGCGTGGCCATCATCAGAAACGGCGTGGTGGCCATCGAGAGCGTCACGACCGCGCCGAACAGGCTGGCGGCCTCGGGCGCGATAAGCAGTGCATCGCTGGCCTGCGCAAACAGCACGAAGCCGAATTCGCCCCCCTGGCTGAGCAGCAGACCCAGCGCGAGCGCACCGCGCCAGGGCATGCCGAACAGGCGCGCGATGGCAAACATCACCGCCGCTTTCACCGTGATCAGCAGCAGCGCCATCGACAGCACGAAGAGCGGATCGCGTGCGATGGCACCCAGATCGAGCATCATGCCGACGGCAAGGAAGAACAATCCGAGCAGGATCGAGCGGAATGGTTCGACATCGGCTTCAAGTTCGTGGCGATAAGGGCTGTCGGCCAGCATGACCCCGGCGATGAAAGCGCCCAGTGCGGTGGAAAGGCCAAGCAGTTCCATTACCGCGCCTGCCGCCAGCACAGTGAACAGCGCAGCGACAACAAACATCTCGCGCTCGCCCATGTTGCCGATCAGGCGGAACAGCGGGCGGATCAGGAAGCGCCCCGCCGCGACCAGCCCGGCAATCGCCGCCACGGTCTGGAGCGCAAGCAGCCAGCCCGGCGGGCCGCCAGCATCAGCCGGATTGCGGCTCAGCGCGGTGATGATCGTGATCAGCGGGATGATCGAGAGATCCTGAAACAGCAGGATCGAAAACGCGCGCTCCCCGAACCGAGTCTTGAGGCGGCCGGATGATTGCAGCATCGGCAGAACCTGCGCAGTGGAAGAAAGCGCCAGCGGCAGCCCCAGCGCTACAGCGGCGGCAGGCGAGAAGCTGGTGGTGAGCATGATTGCCCCCGCCAGCGCCGCGCCGCACAGCGAGACCTGAAGCAAGCCCAGCCCCACAATATCGCGCTTCATTTTCCACAGCTTGGCAGGATCAAGCTCCAGCCCCACCAGAAACATCAGCAGCGTGATGCCCAGTTCGGCAAAGACCAGCTTTTGCTCGGCATCGCCCACCAGATTGAGCACAAACGGCCCCAGCACTGCGCCCGCGACGAGATAGCCCAGCGTGGCGCCAAGCCCGAGGCGGCGGAACAGCAGCACGAAGGCCAAGGCAAAGCCCAGCAGCAGGAAGCCGTCGTGCAAGATCGAGGCGGGGGCCAGAGCGGGCGAGGCAGATGTCACGCGCCCGCTTGTCAGCCCTCAGGCGCTTGAGGTCAACCGGCCATCCCGCCGCAAACCTATTGACATTGATGTAGGCAGCGTGGTTCCTTTCCCACGAACCAACAAGGGAGAGTTCCATGTCTGTTGCCGGCAAGTATGAATGCGTCACTCATTCGCCGATGGGCGATCAAACCTCGATCCTCACCGTAGAAGTCGAGGGCAGCAGCTTCAGCGGCAGCAATTCCGGGCCAATGGGCAACATGGAAATCACCGGCGGCACGGTGGATGGCAACACCATCAGCTGGTCGAGCAATATCACCGTACCGATGCCGATGAAGCTGGATTGCACCGCCACGATCGATGGCGACGTACTCAATGGCACGGTGACGGCGGGCATGTTCGGCAGCTTTCCGATGGACGGCAAGCGCATCGCCTGAGTGTGAGCGGGCAGGCAGGGGAGAGCTGCGACTGACCCCCGCCTGCGCCGTTTCTGCGCTTGATCTCAGCGCGCGCGCATGCGCTTGAACGTGCCTGAAAATGCCAGCGCCGCCTCGCCGTCTGCAGTGATCAGCCCGCGCGCGAAAACTAGGCTGCGCCCGGCGCGGATCACTTCGCCGCGCGCTTCCAGCAGTTGCCCCGCCCGCGCCGGGCCAACGAATTCGCTGTTGAAGGTCACCGTCACCCCGCTCATTTCCTCGCCCGTGGCGCTGGCGATCATGAACAGCG
Organism: Novosphingobium sp.; assembly: GCA_027490345.1. Classification (GTDB taxonomy): domain Bacteria; phylum Pseudomonadota; class Alphaproteobacteria; order Sphingomonadales; family Sphingomonadaceae; genus Novosphingobium. Next base: position 1,009 of record JAIXYF010000457.1, on the reverse strand, counting down.
AAAAGTCCCCGAAAGTCATCAGGCAGCCGCCGTGGATCGTGCCGTGGGCGTTGCAGTTTTTCGGCCTCGGGCGAAACCCGGTAACCACGCCCTGCGCATCGCGGCGGACGTAGAACGGGCCGACATCATCCTCGAACGGATCATTCCCTGCCCAGTGATACCAGCCCGCCCAGGCGGGATCGGCGGCGGGTTCAAGCTTTCCGGCAAAGGGCGGATCGGCGTCAGTCATGGGGTGGGGCATGGGGTGGGGGTCATGGTGTGGGCGGCTCCCTGCTGCGTTCACGCGCCTGTTAGAGCAGGATATCTGCCGCCACCAGTGCCAGCGCGGGGGAGAGCGCGATGTGGCTGTCACCGATGCCATCGCCATTGCGGTCCCCCACCAGATAGGTGGCGGTGGCGGTGGCCTCGATCCGCAGCTCGCCCGCCGTTCCGGTGAAGGCAGCCGTGCCCAGAAACAGGAAGGCCTGATCGCCGCTCAGCAGCAGATTGGCATCAACCAGCCGCAAGTCGATCCGGTCGCGCTCGGCGTGGTTGAAATCAGTGATGAGGTCTGCGGCAGCCTTCGTGGCGGCATCTGCAGCGGCCTCGTTGGTGAAGATGAAGAAATCGATGTCCGCATTGCCGGTCAGCGTATCCTGCCCGCTCCCGGCCGTAAGCCGGTCTAGGCCCGAACCGCCAATCAGTGTGTCGTTGCCCGCGCCGCCATCGATGCGGTCGTCCCCGCCATAGCCAATCAGCCGATCGTTGCCGCCCTTGCCGGTGAGCGTGTTGGCAGCGCCATTGCCGTTGATCCGGTTGGGCAGGTCGTTGCCAGTCCCGCTGATCGCCGCGGTGCCGAGCAAGGTGAGGTTTTCGATGAACTGGCGCCCCGCACCGCCAAGGCTGTAGCTTACAAGGCTGTTCACGGTGTCGATCCCGCCGGCATCACTGGCGCTGCTGATGCTGACAGTCTCGAACACCCGGTCGCTGCGGTCGTCGACAAAATAGGCGTCGTTGCCCGCGCCGCCCG
>JAIXYF010000164.1 GCA_027490345.1 Novosphingobium sp. | reverse complement strand
GGTGCGCGGTATCGGCGAAAGCGTCGGCCTCAACGGCAAGACCAGCGGGATCATCCCCTTCGTCCGCGTGATGGACAGCCTGACCCTCGCGATCTCGCAGGGTTCGCTGCGGCGCGGTTCGGCGGCCTGCTATCTCGATGTGTCGCACCCGGAGATCGAGGAGTTCCTCGAAATCCGCAAGCCTTCGGGCGATTTCAACCGCAAGGCGCTCAATCTGCACCACGGCGTGCTGCTGACGGATGCGTTCATGGAAGCGGTGCGCGATGGCACCGAATTCCACCTGCGCAGCCCCAAGGACGGCTCGGTGCGCGGCACGGTCGATGCGCGTTCGCTGTTCCAGAAGCTCGTGGAAACCCGCCTCGCCACGGGTGAGCCCTATATCGTGTTCAATGACACGGTGAACCGCATGATGCCCAAGCATCACCGCGATCTGGGCCTCAAGGTCTCGACCTCGAACTTGTGCTCGGAAATCACGCTCCCCACAGGGCGTGACCACCTCGGCAACGATCGCACCGCCGTGTGCTGCCTCTCTTCGCTCAATCTTGAGACGTGGGACGAGTGGCAGGGCGACCGCCTGTTCATCGAAGACGTGCTGCGCTTCCTCGATAACGTGCTGCAGGACTATATCGACCGCGCACCGGACGAGATGGCCCGCGCCAAGTATTCCGCGATGCGCGAACGCTCGGTCGGCATGGGCGTGATGGGCTTCCACTCGTTCCTCCAGCTCAAGGGAATCGGCTTCGAAAGCGCGATGGCCAAGGCCTGGAACCTCAAGATGTTCCGCCACATCGCCGAACGCGCTGATGAGGCTTCGCTGCTGCTGGCGCAGGAACGCGGGCCGTGCCCCGATGCGGCCGATATGGGCGTGATGCAGCGCTTTTCTTGCAAGATGGCGATTGCGCCCACCGCGTCGATCTCGATCATCTGCGGCGGTACGTCTGCCTGCATCGAGCCGATCCCGGCGAATATCTATACCCACAAGACGCTTTCGGGCAGCTTCGTGGTGAAGAACCCCTATCTGGAAAAGCTGCTGCAATCGAAGTCGAAGGATTCCACCAACGTGTGGAACTCGATCCTCGAGCGCGGCGGTTCGGTCCAGCACCTCGATTTCCTCAGCCCCGAGGAAAAGGCGGTCTACAAGACCAGCTTCGAGATCGATCAGCGCTGGCTGCTCGAATTCGCGGCAGACCGCACGCCCTATATCGATCAGGCGCAGTCGCTGAACCTCTATATCCCGGCCGATGTCGACAAGTGGGATCTCATGATGCTGCACTTCCAGGCGTGGGAGAAGGGCATCAAGTCGCTCTACTACCTGCGCTCGAAGTCGGTGCAGCGCGCCGGGTTCGCTGGCGGGGTGGAGGCAGACAACACCGCCGCCGCGCCGGTCATGGAACTGGCCGCCCAGCCGACCGATTACGAGGAATGCCTTGCCTGCCAGTGAGGCAGCGCGGCTTTTCGTTCACACCCGCCTGAGGCTCACGTCATGCCGGCCTGCCTGATACAATTGGCAACACATTGCGGCTTGTCCGGCATGGCTTCGTTCCGCGAAAGGGTTCCTGCTTGCCTTGAACAACCTCGGCAGGCTACACTTGCGAATAATTCGCAATTGCATAAGGGGCCTGTCCGTGCGCAAGTTTCACCGCTGGATTTCAGTTTTCTTCGGGGTTTTCCTGCTGTGGATCGCCGTGACAGGCACAATCAGCCAGATTCTCCCGCTTATGGCGGGCGGAGAGAGCAAAAAGCCCGCAACCGCCGCGCAGGCGAAACCAGCGTTCATTTGCCCGCCAGACTACATGTGCCGGCCCAAGCCCAAGCCGGGCGATCCGCGCGCGCTGATCGGCTTGTTTCATCACCTGCACTCGGGCGAAACCTTCGGACCGGTCGGCGTGGCCATCAGCTTGCTCTCGGGCTTTGCGATGATCTTCTTCAGCTTTTCGGGCCTGTGGCTCTACATTCAGATGTGGCGCAACCGGGCGGAGCGGAAGCTCACCCCGCGCTGGTTCTGGAAGTAACGCCCGCCGCACCTGTCCTTTCAGGTGGTGGAAAACCCGCCGCCCATAACCCCTTAGCCCGCGCGGGAACCTTCCGCGCGGGCCTTCCCGCGCCTATCATTCGCCTTCTTTCCGCACAGGATCCCTCGCATGTCCCTTCTTGAAGCCCGCAGCTCCTACAAGCCCTTCGAATATCCTTGGGCCTATGATTTCTGGAAGCGCCAGCAGCAGATCCACTGGATGCCCGAGGAAGTGCCCTTGGGCGAAGATTGCCGCGATTGGGCGCAGAAGATCTCGGACCACGAGCGCAACCTGCTCACGCAGATCTTCCGCTTCTTCACCCAGGCCGATGTCGAGGTGCAGGATTGCTACCACGACAAGTACGGCCGCGTGTTCAAGCCGACCGAGGTCAAGATGATGCTCGCCGCCTTCTCCAACATGGAGACGGTGCACATCGCCGCCTACAGCCACCTGCTTGACACCATCGGCATGCCCGAGAGCGAGTATGCGATGTTCCTCGAGTACGAGGAAATGCGCGCCAAGCACGATTATCTGCAGCAGTTCGGCGTCGATTCCGATGAAGACATCGCCCGCACCCTCGCGATGTTCGGCGGCTTCACCGAAGGCCTCCAGCTCTTCGCCAGCTTCGCCATGCTGATGAACTTCCCGCGCTTCAACAAGATGAAGGGCATGGGCCAGATCGTCTCGTGGTCGGTGCGCGACGAATCGCTCCACTGCGAAGGCATCACCAAGCTGTTCCACGCCTTCGTGCAGGAACGCGGCTGCCTCACCAAGGCGGTGAAGGAAGACATCATCGATTGCTGCCAGAGGACCGTCCGCCTCGAAGACGCGTTCATCGATCTGGCGTTCGAGCAAGGCCCGGTCCCGGGCATGAGCCCGAAGGAAATCAAGAAGTACATCCGCTACATCGCCGATTGGCGCCTTGGCCAGCTGGGCTTCCAGCCGATCTACATGATCGAGGAACACCCCCTCCCCTGGCTCACCCCGCTGCTCAACGGCGTGGAGCACGCGAACTTCTTCGAAACCCGCGCCACCGAATACTCCAAGGCCGCCACCCGCGGCGATTGGAACACCGTGTGGTCCAGCTTCGACTCGCGCCGCAAGGCCAAGTCCGCCGAACCTGCGAACGAGCTGGTGGCAGAGCTGGAGGCCGACATGTTCTCGGCTGCGGGGATCGCGGCGGAGTAATCAAGAATAAGGGCAAGTGCGAGGGCCCCTTCGATAGGCTCAGGATAAACCAGCCCTCGCACTCCCGGGAGGTAACGGTATGCCGAAGGTTTTTGCCTGGAATGGCTACCGGTTTCACTTCTTTGCCAATGAAGGCGATCCGCGCGAACCGGCCCATGTGCACGTCACGAAGGGACGCGACACGGCCAAATTCTGGCTGCGCCCTGATGTGGCGCTCGCTTATAATCGCGGCTTTTCGCCCCGCGTGCTTTCAGAACTCGTCGGTGTTATAGAAACGCGTCGCGATGAGATCGAAAGTGCCTGGCATGACTTTTTCGCCTGAACCCCTTGCCGTCCGTTTCGACGCAGATTCGTTCTGGGTCGATCTGGATGATGGCCGCACGCTTGGCGTTCCGCTGGCGTGGTTCCCGCGCCTGCTTCATGCCACGCCCGAACAGCGCGCTGCCGTTTCTCTCAGCCGTGCCGGTCTCCACTGGGACGAAATCGACGAGGATATCTCGGTTGCGGGCCTGCTCGCTGGCAAGGGCGACCAGACTCGCCCTGCCAAGGCAGCCGCCTGAACATCTTGACAAAACAAACCAAATAGGTTACATGCCCCACCCAGATCGGGAGCCGGCAAGGCCAGCCTCGCCCTCGCTCTTCTGGCCCGAGGCCCCCGGATCACTTCGGCGCGCCAAGGGCCAGCGCGGCCGGTGTGGGCTGCGGGTTCAAGGCGGGACATGTGCCCGAACACCTTGGCCAGGCATTTACCCACGCCCGCTCCGTTCAGTGCCCCGTGGCGCTTATGCACCGCAAGGAGCCCGGCTGGTCTGCGAGCCGCCCCCGGGCCCGGGCATTGACGGCATGAGGCCGAGCCGGATCAGGTCCTGCCCCATCCGGCCGTTCGCAGATGATGCAGCTTTTGGCGTGCCGCCCCGCAGTCCCCTCCCACGGGGTTTCGCAGGCGCCGCACCGGCCGCGCGATCTTCCTTCCTTTGCCCGGATGCCGCACCAAGGCGCCGCACAATCCAACAGGCGCTCGGCCCCTACCCACCCCCAACCCCTTCCGCAGGCGGGAGGGGCGTTACAGCGCAGCGCTTCAATCACCCTCCCGCTTGCGGGAGGGGGATGGTCTCACCAAACGGGCGTCAACTCCCGATCCACCCCATCATCTTCGCCAGCAGCATGCCTTCCAGGAAGACCAGCAACCCATAGACCGCCAGCCACATCAGCGGCCTTGGCACTTGCGCCAATTCGGGGCAGCCTGCGGGATGGCGGAGGACAACCATGGTCCCCCTCGGCGGATACTCTGGGCCGCTGTAGACCGCTTCCACCACTTCATGCTCGGCGCCTTCACTGGTGAAGCGATAGACCGGGGCGTAGCTGCGGCTGCCCTCGTTCCAGGTCGAGCGATAGCCGGTCACTTCGGCCTCCACCCGCACGGGCGGGCGGGTCAGCCGGACGAAATCGCGGCGCGCCAGCACCCACAGGCTGAACAGGCAAAGCGCCTGCCCGGCAAGGAGAAGATAGAGTTCCATCGCGGACAGGATACAGCGGGACAGTTAAGCACCCGCAAAACCAGATTCCCGGGGTGCAGGGGCGATGGCCCCTGCTACTCTTCTTCCTTGAGCCGCGCCGCCAACACCGCAATCTCCGCAGGCTCCAGCAGCCACGTCCGCGTTGCGCGCCCTTCGCGGTGCACCGGCACCGTCAGCAGCAGCCGCGCGTTTTCCCGCGCGTGGGGCTTGTACAAAGTGAAGTGCAGCGCGCATTCCCGGATCGTGCCGATGATCGGCACGCGCCCTTCCAGATCGATCATCGTGGCCGCCTGATCCCATGGGATTTCGGCCAAAGTCGCGCCTGCCATTATTGTTCGTTCCGCTGACGCGGAAGGCGGCACCGGCCCGCTTCCCCGCCCTGTTGCAGTTTCACTGAAACAGCCATCAAACGTCCAGGTTCGCCACGTTGAGCGCGTTTTCCTGAATGAAATCGCGACGCGGCTCGACCACGTCGCCCATAAGGCGGGTGAAGATCTCGTCGGTCACGTCCGCGTCTTCCATCTTCACCTGCAGCAGCGAACGCTGCGAGGGATCGAGCGTGGTTTCCCAGAGCTGATCGGCGTTCATTTCGCCAAGGCCCTTGTAGCGCGAGATGGAAAGGCCCTTGCGGCCGGCCGCCAGCACTTGCGCGAGGAGTTCGGAGGGGCGGGTGATGCCTGCGCTGTCCTTGGCTGCCGGGCGCGCGGGGGCTGCGGCTTCGGCCTCGCCTTCCTGCTCTTCCACCACGGCTTCGGGCTCCGGCTCAGCCGCTACGGCAGCGCCGGTACGCACGAGCCGGGCGGGGACGGCATAGACTTCGGCCTGCTCTCCGGCGAGGCGGGCGAGCTTGCGCGCTTCGGCGCTGGAAAGGAACCCGGCCTCGATCGGGTGCTGATCGGTCACACCCCGCCAAACGCGCCGGATGGCATAGCCGCCTTCCGGGGTCACTTCGGCAACCCAGCGCGCCTCGCGGTCGCCCCGGTCGAGCCAGCGGACGCTGGCGGCCAGCGCCGCTTCCCGCGCGGCAGCGGTCATTTCCGGTTCAAGCGCGCCTGCCAAAGCCAGCGCCTCGATGATGGCGGGATCATAGCGTTTGGGCGCAAAGGCCATCAGATTGCGCAGCCGCAGCGCATGATCGACAAGGCTGGCAAGATCCGCCCCGCTGCGCGCGCCGCCGGCGGTTTCCAGCACGCGGCCTGCCAGCCCTGCCTCCACCAGATAGCGATCCAGCGCGGGGCCGTCCTTGAGGTAGACCTCGCTGCGGCCCTTGGCCACCTTGTAGAGCGGCGGCTGGGCGATGAAGAGGTGCCCGGCGCGGATGATTTCCGGCATCTGGCGGTGGAAGAACGTGAGCAGCAAGGTGCGGATATGCGCGCCATCCACGTCCGCGTCGGTCATGATCACGATCTTGTGATAGCGCAGCTTGCCGAGGTTGAATTCGTCACGAATGCCGGTGCCCATCGCCTGAATCAGCGTGCCGACTTCCTTGGAACCGATGATCCGATCAAACCGGGCGCGCTCCACATTCAGGATCTTGCCCTTCAGCGGCAGGATCGCCTGAAAGTGGCGATCACGCCCCTGCTTGGCCGAACCGCCTGCCGAATCGCCTTCGACCAGAAACAGTTCGCACTTGGCAGGATCGCGCTCCTGGCAGTCTGCCAGCTTGCCGGGCAGGCTGGCGATATCCATCGCGCCCTTGCGCCGGGTCAGCTCGCGCGCCTTTTTCGCGGCTTCGCGCGCCGCAGCGGCATCGATCACCTTCTGGATCACGGCGCGGGCATGAGCGGGGTTTTCCTCCAGCCATTCGCTCATCTTGTCGGCCATCAGGCTTTCCAGCGGCTGGCGCACTTCCGAGGAGACCAGCTTGTCCTTGGTCTGGCTGGAAAACTTCGGGTCCGGCAGCTTGACCGAGACAATGGCGGTCAGCCCTTCGCGCATGTCATCGCCGGTCAGGCTGACTTTTTCCTTCTTGAGCATCCCCGAACGGTCTGCATAGCCATTCAGCGTGCGCGTCAGCGCAGCGCGGAAAGCGGCGAGGTGCGTGCCGCCGTCGCGCTGAGGGATGTTGTTGGTGAAGGCGAGGACGTTTTCGTAATAGCTGTCGTTCCATTCGAGCGCGACATCGATGCCCACGCCGTCGCGGCTGGCTGAAATCGCGATCGGTTCAGGCATCAGCGGCTGCTTGTTGCGATCAAGGTACTG
>JAIXYF010000264.1 GCA_027490345.1 Novosphingobium sp. | reverse complement strand
TCACATCCGCGCCATTGGACCGTGTTTGCATCGTGCCGGTGCGCATCATCGCCAAACTTTTGAGGAGAAGACTCTTCTGCGCTTCAAGGATTTCTTCTATCCGATCTGAGGTCATAATTTCTCCATGCTTTCCGCTAAGCATTTAGAGCGTAGGCACGGAGAAACCAACAGGGATTATAAATTCCAAATCCTCGGTAAAATTCAAACTTAGACACTACCGAAGCCCGACAGGCCTCCCCGCGCAAATGGGGTTCGCATCCCGCGCGCCGTGGGCTAGGGCGCGGGAGCTATGACCGAACCGAACCCCGATCTCCTGCCCGAGGGCCTTGAAGACCGCCTGCCGCGCGAAGCTGCCGCCACCACGCGGGTGATGCGCAGCTTGCAGGATGTGATGCACGGCCACGGCTATGACCGGGTGCTGCCGCCGATGATCGAGTTCGAGCGCAGCCTTGCTGCGCGGATGAGCGGTATCAACCAGCAGCGCATGTTCCGCTTTGTCGATCCCGCCAGCTTGCGCATGATGGCGCTGCGCAGCGATCACACCCCGCAGATCGGCCGGATTGCGGGCACCCGCCTTGCCGCTGCGGCGCGCCCCTTGCGCCTGTGCTATGCGGGGCAAGTCCTCACCATCAAGGGCGATGCGCTGGATCCGGCGCGTGAGCGGCTGCAGTGCGGCGCGGAGCTGATCGGGGCCGATAACGTGGCCGCCGCCTGCGAGGTGGTCGCCATCGCGATCGAGGCGCTGCAGGCTGCGGGCGCACAAGGGGTCAGTGTCGATTTCACGCTGCCCGATCTGGTCGATACGCTTGCCGCCCAGGCCTTTCCGCTGGAGGCCGGGCAGATCGAGGCGGTGCGGCGCGAGCTGGATACCAAGGATGCGGGCGGCCTCGTCGATGTGGGCGGCGCGGCCTATGTCCCGCTGCTTTACGCAACCGGCGATTTCGAGACGGCCATCGCCAAGCTGGCCGCCATCGATGCCGGCGGCGTGCTGGCGGGCCGCATCGCGGCGTTGCGCGAAATTGCCGCCACGCTGGGCGGCGCGGCGCGGCTCACGCTCGATCCTTCGGAGCGGCACGGCTTCGAATACCAGTCATGGCTGGGCTTCACGCTCTATGCCGATGGCGTCCGCGGCGCCTTGGGGCGGGGCGGCACCTACCGGATCGCGGGCAGCGGAGAGGGTGAGGCCGCCACGGGCTTCTCGCTCTATCCCGATGCCCTGATCGCGCAAGTGGCCGGTGCCGAGCAAGTACCGGAGAGCGTGTTCCTGCCGCTGGGCCATGACCGCGAGACCGCCGCCCGCCTGCGCAGCATCGGCTGGCGCACCGTGGCCGCGCTGAGCGATGCGGACGAGGCTGAAGCGCTGGGCTGCACGCACATCCTGCAAGGCAGCGAGGCGCAGAAGCTTTAGAGTTTCACAACTTCGCCATCTTCCTTGGTGAAGCTTTCGGGCTTGCGTTCCAGCAGTTCCAGCACCAGTTCCGAAGGGCGGCACAGCTTCGTCCCCAGCGGGGTCACCACGATGGGCCGGTTCACCAGAATCGGGTGCTCCACCATCGCGGCCAGAATTGCCACATCGCTGGCAGCGGGATCTGTCAGGCCCAGCTCTTCTGCCGGGGTGCCCTTGGCGCGCATGATATCCCGCGCCGAGCCGCCCGTGGCCGCGACAATCGCTTCCAGCTGCGCCCGCGTCCACCCTGTCTTCACGTATTCGATGACTTCGGGCGCATAGCCCGCCGCCTCGATCATCGCGAGGGTGTTGCGCGAGGTGCCGCACTTGGGGTTATGATAGATGGTGATGGGGAATGTCTCGGTCATGGTATAGAGCATGGCAGAGGCTGGCTGCCACGGGCAAGCACGATAAGCGGTTTCGCCCCCTTTTCCTTGCCCTAACCCGCGCTCTCCCCTAGGGCGCCAACCGACTTCGAACTGCAACAGAAAGTGTGCGCGCACCGTGGCCAACGTGACCGTGATCGGCGCCCAGTGGGGCGATGAGGGCAAGGGCAAGATCGTCGACTGGCTGGCCAGCCGCGCCGATGCCGTGGTGCGCTTTCAGGGCGGCCACAATGCCGGCCACACGCTGGTCGTGGATGGGTCGGTCTACAAGCTTTCGCTGCTGCCCTCGGGCATCGTGCGTGGCACGCTGTCGATCATCGGCAATGGCGTGGTGCTCGATCCGTGGGCGCTCAAGGCAGAAATCGAGAAGCTGACCGGACAGGGCGTTTCGATCCATGCAGACAATTTCGCGATTGCCGACAACTGCCCGCTGATTTTGCCGCTCCACCGGGATCTGGACGGCCTGCGCGAAACCGCTGCCGGTTCGGGCAAGATCGGCACCACCGGGCGCGGGATCGGCCCTGCCTATGAAGACAAGGTGGGCCGCCGCGCGATCCGGGTGTGCGATCTGGCGCATCTCGATGCCCTTGATTCGCAGCTTGATCGGCTCTGCGCTCATCACGATGCGCTGCGCGCCGGATTCGGCCAGCCCCCGGTGGATCGCGCCGCGCTGCTGGATGAGCTGCGCGCCATCGCCCCGTTCGTGCTGCAATTCGCCCAGCCGGTGTGGAAACGCCTGAAGAAGGTGCGCAAGGCGGGCGCGCGCATCCTGTTTGAAGGCGCGCAGGGTGTGCTGCTCGATGTTGATCACGGCACTTATCCGTTCGTCACTTCGTCCAACACCGTTTCGGGCACGGCAGCTTCGGGATCGGGCCTTGGCCCCAATTCCACCGGGTTCGTGCTGGGCATCGTCAAGGCCTATACCACCCGCGTCGGATCGGGTCCGTTTCCGACCGAGCTGGAAGATGAAGTCGGCCAGCGCCTTGGCGAACGCGGCC
>JAIXYF010000242.1 GCA_027490345.1 Novosphingobium sp. | reverse complement strand
TGGTGACGGGTGAGGACTTCACCTTTGGCCGCGCGCGCGGCGGCAATGTCGGCGTGCTGCGCGATGTGGGGGCCGAAGTGGGCATCGCGACGCGCGCGGTCGGCCCGGTGCTGCTGGATGGCGAGGTCGTCTCCTCCAGCCGCATCCGCGAGGCGCTGGTGGCGGGCGATCCGCAGGAAGCGGCGCGGCTGCTGACCCGGCCCTTCGCGATTCGCGGCCCGGTGCAGCATGGGGACAAGGTGGGGCGCACGATCAACTTCCCCACCGCCAACCTCGATATCGGCAGCTATCTGCGCCCGCGCTATGGCATTTATGCGGTGACCGGGCATCTGCCGGATGGCCGTGTGCTGAAGGGCGCGGCCAACATCGGCATCCGGCCTACGTTCGACCCGCCCAAGGAACTGCTCGAACCGCACTTCTTCGATTTCTCTGGCGATCTCTATGGGCAGGAAATCGAGGTGGCGTTCCACCACTTCCTGCGCGGCGAAGCGAAGTTTGACAGCCTCGATGCGCTGGTGGCGCAGATGGGGCGCGATTGCGACGAGGCGAAGCGGCTGCTGGCTTCCAGATTTGCAGGAATCCCGGCGCTTCGCTAAGGCCCGCCGATCATGACTGAACAGCGCAGCCCCGAGAACCGAGATTTTCGTTCGACCGTCTTCCTGCCGAAGACCGATTTCCCGATGAAGGCGGGGCTCCCCCAGAAGGAGCCGGGCATTCTCGCGCGCTGGCAGGACGAGAACCTCTACCGTGTGCTGCGCGAAGCCCGAGCGGGTGCGGAGAAGTTCATTCTCCATGATGGCCCGCCTTATGCCAACGGCGACATGCATATCGGCCATGCGCTGAACCATATCCTGAAGGACATGGTGTGCCGCACGCAGAGCCTGCTCGGCAAAGATGCCCCGTATGTGCCCGGCTGGGATTGCCACGGCCTGCCCATCGAGTGGAAGGTCGAGGAAGAGTACCGCAAGAAGAAGAAGAACAAGGACGAGGTTCCGCCGGTCGAGTTCCGCGCCGAATGCCGCGCCTATGCCCAGAAGTGGGTGGACGTGCAGCGCGAGCAGCTCAAGCGGCTCGGCATCAATGGCGATTGGGACCACCCCTACCTGACGATGGACCCGGAAGCGGAAGGCACCATCGTTGGCGAACTGCTCAAGTTTGCCGAGAGCGGCCAGCTCTATCGCGGCGCGAAGCCGGTGATGTGGTCGCCGGTGGAAAAGACCGCGCTGGCCGAGGCCGAGGTCGAGTACGAGGATATCGTATCGACCCAGATCGACGTTGCGTTCGAGATTGTCGAATCGCCGATTGCCGAACTGGTTGGCGCGCATGCAGTGATCTGGACGACGACGCCTTGGACGATCCCGGTGAATCAGGCTTTGGCCTATGGGCCGGAGGTTGAGTATGTTCTTTTGGAGCTAGACAAGCTCGACCTGATTGCGACCTCCGAACGCGGGACACCGCTGCCTCTTGTCGATCACTCCAGCGATAAGCGTGTTCTCGTTGCTACGTCGCTTGTGGAGGCATTCTGTGACCGGTTGAATCCAAAATCATTGATGCAACGCTGGTCGGTTACGGTCACTGATCGCATCATCAAAGGCTCCGACCTCGCCGGAACCATCTGCCGCCACCCGATGGCCAACCTCTTCCGTCGCCCCGTGCTTGACACGGGGCCGGGCTCTTCTTCGAGCGCCGCGCACGAAGGGGTAAGCCAAGCCCCGGATCAAGTCCGGGGCGACGGGAACGTGGATGTGAATTCGCCGCTGGCCGAATTCTTCCTGCGTCCGCGCCCGATGCTGCCCGGCGATTTCGTCACGACCGACAGCGGCACGGGCCTTGTCCATATGGCGCCGGACCATGGCGAGGACGACTTTGCGCTGTGCAAGGCGCACGGCATCGAGCCGGTGTTCGCGGTGCAGGGCGATGGCAAGTACCGCGAGGACTGGGGCTGGCTCGGCGGGCAGGGCTCGGTGATCAATCCCAAGTTCAACGCGCCGGATGGCCCGATCTGCGAAGACCTGCGCGCGGCGGGCGGGCTGCTGGCGGCGAGCGCGGACTACAAGCATTCCTACCCGCATTCGTGGCGTTCGAAGGCTAAGGTGATCTATCGCTGCACGCCGCAGTGGTTTGTGTCGATGGACCGCGCCATTACCCCTCCACCACCCGCTTCGCGGGCGGTCCCCCTCCTTGAGACAAGCTCGGGGAGGAATGAGGAGGCCAATTCCTCTCCGAGCTTGCTCGGGGAGGTGGCAGCCGGAACGGCTGACGGAGGGGTAACTTTGCGCCAGATCGCCGTGCAGGCCATCGCGGACACGCGCTGGGTGCCCGAAAAGGGCCGCAACCGTATCGGCGCGATGGTTGAGGGGCGGCCGGACTGGGTGCTCTCACGCCAGCGTGCGTGGGGTGTGCCGATCACGCTGTTTGTCGATCGCAAGACCGGCCAGTACCTCGCCGACGCGCAAGTCAACGCGCGGATCGTGGCGGCGGTGCGGGCAGGCGGCGTCGATGCGTGGAGCGAGGAGCGCGCGCAGGAGTATCTCGGGCCGGACTACAAGCTCGAAGACTACGAGCGCGTCACCGACATTCTCGACGTGTGGTTCGATAGCGGCAGCACCCATGCCTTCGTGCTCGAATCGGGCCGGTGGCCCGATCTGCTGCGCCCGGATGGCTACACCGGCCCGCATGCCGATCTCTATCTCGAAGGCTCGGACCAGCATCGCGGCTGGTTCCAGTCCTCGCTGCTGGAAGCCTGCGCGACGCGCGGTCATGCGCCCTACAAGG
>JAIXYF010000118.1 GCA_027490345.1 Novosphingobium sp. | reverse complement strand
GGCATGTGTTTGACAACGGCCAGTGGCAATTGCCGAGCGGGCAGCTGATCACAATCCACAACCCCGCCCTCGCCCCGTTCGACCGCGATCCTTCCACGATCACGTTTCTGGAGGCGTGCCGCGCATCGCCGGGGCTGGCCGAAACGGTGCGCGCCATTCCCCGGGCAGCGCGCTATCTGTGGGTGATCCGCCTCGACCCCGCCACCCGGCTGCCCGGCTGGGAGCCGCTGCGCAAGACGCGCGACAGCGTGCTCTACCGCCGCTTGCCATCTCAACCGAGTTGATAGACTATAACCACAACCGTTCAGAGCAGGATGCATGACATGACCGACCTATCCAAAGCCAAGCCCGAAACCCTTGCCCTCCACGCCGGGTGGCGCGCCGATCCGACGACCGGTTCGGTGGCCGTGCCGATCCACCAGACGACTTCGTATCAGTTTCATTCGACCGAGCATGCGGCGAACCTGTTTGCGCTGAAGGAGCTGGGCAATATCTACACCCGGCTTGGCAACCCGACGACCGACGTGCTGGAACAGCGCATGGCGGCGATAGAAGGCGGTGTGGCGGCGTTGGCGGTGTCCTCGGGCCAGTCTGCCACCACACTCGCGATCCTCAACCTTGCCAAGGCGGGTGACAATATCGTTGCGTCCACAAACCTTTATGGCGGGACGTGGAACCTTTTTGCCAACACGCTGCGCGATCTGGGCATCGAAACGCGGTTCGTTGATCCGGCCGACGTGGAAGGCTTCCGCCGCGCCACCGATGACAAGACCCGCGCCTATTACGCCGAATCGCTGCCCAATCCGAAGCTGGAGGTGTTCCCCATCGCCGAAGTGGCGGCGATCGGGCGCGAATACGGCATTCCGCTGATCATGGACAACACGGCGGCGCCTCTCCTCATCAAGCCGTTCGAGCACGGCGCGGCAGTGGTGGTCTATTCGGCAACCAAGTTCATTGGCGGGCACGGCACTTCGATTGGCGGCCTGATCATCGATGGCGGCAATTTTGAATGGGACGCCATCCCCGAGCGCCAGCCGCACCTCAACACGCCTGACGCCAGCTATCACGGCGCGGTGTGGGCGCGCGATATCAAGCCGCTGGGGCCGATTGCCTATATCATCCGCGCCCGCGTGATCCTGCTGCGCGATCTGGGCAACGCGATCTCGCCGTTCAATGCGTTCCAGCTGATCCAAGGGCTGGAGACGATGCCGCTGCGCATGGAGCGGCACTGCGAAAACGCGGTGAAGGTCGCCGCTTTCCTGGCCGCGCATCCCAAGGTTGCCGCGGTGATCCATCCTTCGGTAGCGAAGGGGCGCGCAGGCGATCTGGCGGCCAAGTACCTGACGCGCGGCCAGGGCGGTCTGGTCGGCTTCGAGCTCAAGGACGGGGCGGAAGCGGGCAAGCGCTTCATCGATGCGCTGGGGCTGTTCTACCACGTGGCGAACATCGGCGATGCACGCAGCCTGGCGATCCATCCCGCCTCGACCACACACTCGCAGCTTTCCGTGGAGGAGCAGGCCGCGAGCGGCGTGACCCCGGGCTATGTGCGGCTTTCGATCGGGATCGAGCATATCGACGATATCCTCGCCGATCTGGGCGCGGCGCTGGACGCGGCGTAAGTGGCTGCGCTTGCAGCCCCGTCTCCGGGGCTGCAAGCGCGCCTTGTGCTCAGGCCGCGTGGCGGTAGCTTCCTGCTGCCGCCTGAGCCTGCCGCGCCCCGCCCAGATCGAAGCGTTCGACTAGCCTACCCAGCGTCGACGCCTCACCGGCAAGCCCGCGCGAGGCTGCGGTCGATTCCTCGACCAGCGCGGCGTTCTGCTGCGTGATCTTGTCCATTTCGACGACCACGCTGGTCACCTGGCTAATGCCTTCGGACTGTTCGACCGTCGACCGGGCGATTTCGCCAATCATCGTCGAGAGGTGCGCGGTGCTTTCGACAATGTGGTTCAAGGCCTGATGCGTCTGGCTGATCATCTGCACGCCCTTGGACACATCCTGGCTGCTGGCCCGGATGATATCGGTGATTTCCCGCGCGGCATCGGCTGAACGCTGGGCAAGCGAGCGCACTTCGCTGGCGACCACGGCAAAGCCGCGCCCCGCATCCCCGGCGCGGGCGGCCTCGACCCCGGCATTGAGCGCGAGCAGGTTGGTCTGGAAGGCAATCCCGTCAATCAAAGCGACGATCGCTTCCATCTTGGCGCTGGAGCTGGCGATTTCCTCCATCGCACCCACGGCAGAGAGCATGATCGCCCCGCTGTCGTTCGCGCCCTTGCGGACATCTTCTGCGGTATCGCGTGCCTTGCCAGCTATGGTGGCGGTGGATTGAACTCCGCCCGCCAGCTGGCGCACGGCGGCCGAGGATTCCTCCAGCGCGGCGGCCTGGCTTTCGGTGCGCACGGAGAGGTCTGCGGCGGCGGCGGCGATCTCGCTGGCCCCGCTCTGCACGCTCTGCGAAGCCTGCGTCACTTGCAGCATGAGATCGGCAAGGCTGGTGACAGTCGCGTTGAAATCCTTGCGCAGCGCTTCATAGTCTTCCGGAAAGGCCTGATTGATCTGGCAATTGAGGCGCCCTTCGCGCAGCCCGGCCAGCCCTTCGGCCAGGCCCCTCACCACGCGCTGCTGCGTTTCCATCGTGCGGGCGGCTTCGGCCTGCGAACGGGCGGCAATGGCGCGCTTGATCCCTTCGAGCGCGCGACCGATATCGCCGACCTCGTCGGTGTTGGAGAGAAACGGCGCCTCACGGTCCAGATTGCCGCCCGCCATGTCCGACATGGCAGCAACGACCTGATGGATCGGCTGTGTCAGCCGCACTCGCATCAGAAGGATGACAATCGCCGCAACGGCCACGGCAAAAATGCCCAGCGCCATCATGTTCCAGCGCGCCGATGCGGCAAGCTGCAGCCCCGCCTCGCCGCTGCGAGCGCCAAGCTGCTCGTTGTACTTGACCTCCTCCGCAATCGCACGGTCCAGCTTTTCACCCACTATATTGAGCGTGGAGTTCATGAAGGCAGCCGCTTCCTCGTTGCGGTTGGCGCTCGACAGCTTGCGCAGCTCTGCCGCCTGCGTCTTCCATTCGGTCCAAGCCGCAATGGCGGCTTCAAACAGCTTGCGATCCTCTTCGTCCGAGATCATCGACCGATAGTTCTCGAACGCCCGGTCGGCGGCGGCAATCACCGGGGCCTGCTGGTCTTCCACAGCCTTCATCACCGCCGGATCGACGGACAGGATGTGCTTGGCATTGAGCAGCCTTGCGCTGGACATGGACTGCGCAATGCGATTGAACGTAACGAGGCTGGGCACCGTGTTTTGCGCCACATTGGTCAGCTGCGCGCTCATCGCGCCCACGGCCCAGACCGCGCTGACAACGCTGG
Source organism: Novosphingobium sp. (assembly GCA_027490345.1). Lineage (GTDB taxonomy): Bacteria > Pseudomonadota > Alphaproteobacteria > Sphingomonadales > Sphingomonadaceae > Novosphingobium. Next base: position 1,610 of record JAIXYF010000118.1, on the reverse strand, counting down.
CCAGTGCCAATCCTGCCAGAACAAGATTGCCCACAAACGCCACGGTCCGGATACGAAAGTTGCCCAGAATCGCCATGCAGCTCTTCCCTTTATCAAAAGCTCGGTCTGGGCCGGGCTACGACAACAGGCACTAAAACGGCGCAACCTGCGGATTAGGGACGAGCCCTTAAAACCATTGTTAGGGGCGAGGCTGGCGGCGCATCAGGCTTTCTTCCAATCGTGCGAGAGCAGCTTGACCGCGACTTTGCCCGTGGCGACGACCACGCCGCCTGCATCAACCATGGGGAATTCAGCCAGATAGCCCGCACTGCCCTTGCGCTCCAGATCGGCGATCAGCCCTTCGAGCGCGGGTTCATCAAGGGCGAACTCGGCAAACACATCGCTGGCCGCCATCTTGTGAAACGACACCGCGATGTCCTTGATGATCGGATAGAACCGCGCGGTATCGAGGATCGAGATGCCGGGGATGGCAGCGGTCGCCTCTGCCAGCACGGTGAACGCCCCCATATACATCACGCCGACGTGGTTTTCATTGCCAGCGAGCGGCATCCGGTACCGTGCGTGGCCGCGCCCGGATTCGAGCAGTTCAAGGCCGGTGCGTTCGACGAAGGCCACGCGGTAGGTCATGTTCGTTTCCTCTGCTGGGTGGATGATGGCGGGCCCCTCCCTCTTCCGGGGAAATCTTGTCAGGCCTTGTAGCGGACTTCACCGCCGACGATGGTCTGCGCCACGCGGATATCCTTGATCTTCTCGGGATCAATCGCGGCGGGATCGGCATCGAGCACGACCATGTCGGCCAGCTTTCCGGGGCTGAGCGTGCCCTTGAGATCCTCTTCGAATGAAGCGTGTGCGCCGTTGGCGGAGAGGACTTTGAGGCCCTCCATCACCGTGATTTTCTGGCTGGCACCCCAGATTTCACCGTTCCAGCCTTTGCGGGTGACCATGCCCTGCAGGCCCATCAGCGGCGCAAACGGGCCGGGCGGGAAATCGGACCCGGCGCAGACCGGCACGCCCGCATCGATCAGCATCCGATAGGCCATCATGTGCTCCATCATCTCCGCGCCATAGAACTGGAACTTGTCCGCGTTGTAATAGGCATAGCTGGTGAACAGCGCAGGCACCGCGCCCAGGGCCTTGATCCGGGCAGCGAGCGCCGGGGACACATTGGTGCAATGGGTGATCTTGGGGCGGCGATCGGCGGGGCCGAGCAGCTTTGTAGCGCGTTCATAAGCGGTGAGCACCATGGCGATAGCGACATCGCCGTTGGCATGGAAATTGGGCTGGATTCCGGCGCGCATCTGCTTTTCCACCAGCGCATCAAGCCCCGGCTGCGTCTGCATGATATTGCCGTAATAGGGCGGCGTGCGGCCGGGATAGGGCGTGGCGCGCGACATCGTGCGTTCTGAAAACGAGCCATCGGAGAACTGCTCCGCCGTCGCGCCGATGCGGATCCATTCATCGCCGAAGCCGGTGCGCACGCCATTGGCGATCAGCGCATCGAGCATCGCGCCCGAGGGTTCATAGGTCACGCGGTGGAGCAGCCTGCCTTCGCGGCGGATCTGCTGGAGGGCGGCGAAATCATCGGCGAGCGTGGTTCCGGCTGCAACGAG
>JAIXYF010000407.1 GCA_027490345.1 Novosphingobium sp. | reverse complement strand
GGGCAGGGCACCATCGTGGCAGGCTACAGCTCGGGCGAACTTGTGGCCTATCGCTATGAAAATGGCCGCCAGCTGTGGTCCGATGCCTTGGCGCGCACCAGCATCGCGACATCGGTTTCGACACTGACCGATATCGATGCCGATCCGATCATCGAGTTCGGCCGTGTCTATGCGCTGGGCCAGGGCGGGCGCATGGCCGCTTATGAACTGGTCACGGGCCAGCGCGTGTGGGAGCTCAATCTGGCGGGCATTTCCACCCCGGCGGTGGCGGGGGACTGGATCTTCACGCTGACCGACGAGGATAAGCTGCTGTGCATCGCCAAGGCCACCGGGAAGGTGCGGTGGATCGCGCAGCTGAAAGCCTATCGCAACGTGAAGAAGAAGAAGGGACCGATCTTCTTCACCGGACCGGTGCTGGCCGGCAATCACTTGTGGCTGGCCAATTCTGAGGGCGAAGTCTTTGCTGCCACGGTCACCGATGGAACGTTCAAGCGCAAGGCCAAGCTCGGCGCGCCAATCACGCTGGCGCCGGTCGTGGCCGGGGGCACGCTCTATGTGCTGGATGACAGCGGCCATATCACCGCCTTCCGCTGAGGCGCGTTTCCGCATGAACGGCATCTCTGGCGGGGCATAAACGATTTTCTCACAGGTCCGCGGTATCGCTGCGGACATGACTGCTCCCGCCTCCAGGCCTCCCAGCGATGTTTCGGCCGGCGTCGGCCTTTCCGGGCTGGCCGGCCTTGCGCTGTGGGTCATCGTCTGCCGCAATTGGGCCGGGATTGCTGATCTGCTGGCCCTGCCGGGGCCGCACGCTCCGCTCGTTGGCCCCAGTGCAGCGCTGACCGCGATGGTCTTTTCCGGCCTGCCGATGGTTGCCTGGTCGCTGCTGGTCGATAAAGTGCATTTGCGCGCCTCCACCGGAATCGATTGGGCCAATCCGCGCAAGGTCCGCGATGTGATCGACATTTCGATCACCAAAGTGGCGGGCCTGTGGGCGACATGGTCGCTGATCGGTTTCGTCTATTGCCTGTGCCGCTGGTATTGGCGCGGGCAATACATGTTCGCGATGGACGTCATCACCGGCCTCGCTCCGCTGCTGTTCATCGCGGCGATCCCTTATGTGCTGTGGCTCGATCGGGTGCTGGTCCATCCGCGCGATGCCTCATGGCATTTCGGCGCGATGCTGGTGGGGCGCGAGACCTATGACCGCGCCGAAGTGGCAAACCACTTGCGCGCGTGGGCGGTGAAGGGCTTTTTCTGCGCTTTCATGTTCTCGATTATTCCCGGCGGTTTCAGCAATATCGTCGCGCTGGATTATGGCGCGGTGCTCGGCAATCCGCTGCAGCTTGGCAACGCGCTGATCGAAACGATGTTTCTGGTCGATGTGCAGATCGCGATGGTCGGCTACCTCCTCACGATGAAGCCGCTCGATGCACAGATCCGCAGCGCCAATCCGTTCCTCGGCGGCTGGGTGGCCGCGCTGATCTGCTATCCGCCCTTCATCCTGATGGGCAGCGGCGGCGTGCTCGATTACCGCACGAACGGCGCGGAATGGACGTACTGGCTGCAGGGCATGCCGGTGCTGGAATGGATCTGGGTCGCGGCGATGGTGCTGCTCACAGGCGTTTATGCCTGGGCGACGGTGGCGTTCGGCCTGCGCTTTTCCAACCTCACGTATCGCGGCGTGCTGACCAACGGGCCTTATGCCTTCACCCGGCACCCGGCCTATCTTTCCAAGAACGCATTCTGGTGGATTTCAACGTTGCCCTGGCTGACGACCACGCATTCCATGGTCGATGCCGTGCGCAACACCGTGGTCCTCGGCCTGGTGAGCGCGGTCTATTACTGGCGCGCGAGGACCGAGGAAGCGCATTTGCTCGCTGAAGACGCCAAGTACCGCGAATACCACGCCTGGATGGCCGAGCATGGGCTGATTACCGGCACGCTTAATCGTATCGGGCGGATGCTCTCGCGCGGCCGCCCGCGCACCGAGCCGCCGATTATCGGCCCGGTCCATCCGGCGGAGTAGCGCGGGCTAGATCGCCTCGCCTTCGTCCGTCTCGTAAAGCCGGATCACGCGGTCATGAAAGCCGAGCCCGGCCCGCGCGGCAACCCATTCCGCCATATGCGCAGACTTCGCATGCGCCATGAGCGCCGCCCGGTCCGTCCAGCGTTCGGCCACATGAAACAGCGCGGGATCATCGATATCCTGCGCATAGCCATATTGGATGCAGCCCTGCTCGGCACGCGTGGCTTCTGCCACTTTGCGCGCCAGCGGCAGCAGGGCCGCAATATGCTCCGGCCCGACCCGGAACGTGCCCATCACCACGATCATCGGCTTACAGGTCTTCGCCTTCATCGGTGTCGTAGAGCTTGATGTGGCGCTCCTTCATGGTGATGCCGCCTAGGATTGCGATCCATTCCGCCACGTGCGGCGTCCCCAGGTGCGCGCCCAGCGCCTCGCGGCTCGTCCAGCGTTCGGTGATGTGGAAGATTTCCGGATCGGTGATATCGCGCGAATAGTCGTACTGGAGGCAGCCGTCTTCCAGCTGCGTCGCGGCGACGACCTTTTGCGCGGCCGGCAGGGCGGCGTCGATCGCTGCGGCATCCATGCGCAGCTTGCCCATCACGATGATCATGGTCTCTCTCCCGCTATGATTATTGAGAACTCAGAACGACTTGGCCTCATAGATCGGATCGACCTTGCCGCCCCATGGCCCGTGATAAAGCTCCAGCAGGCGCTCCGCCGGGGTCTTGCCCGTGTTCACGATTTCATCGAGCGGCTGGAGATATCCCGTTTCGTTGTCGCCCGCGCCGTTAAGACGCGCCCGCGCCGCAAGCCCGCCGCGCGCGATGGACAGCACTTCGGCGGCGATATCGCGCAGCTTGCCACCATCCGGCAGCGGCGCATCAAGCCCCAGCTTCGGCACCCCGGCGCGCAAGGCTTCGCGTCCGTCCATGTCCCAGCCCTTCACCAGATCCCACGCGGCATCCAGCGCGGTCTGATCATAGAGCAGGCCCACCCACAGCGCAGGCAGCGCGCAGATCCGGCTCCACGGCCCACCATCGGCGCCGCGCATTTCCAGAAAGCTCTTGAGCCGCACTTCGGGAAACGCGGTGGAAAGGTGGTCGATCCAGTCAGAGCGGGTCGGCTTTTCACCCGGTAGCGCGGGGAGCTTGCCTTCCAGAAAATCGCGGAACGATTGACCCGATGCATCGATGTAGCGGCCATTTCGGAACACGAAGTACATCGGCACGTCGAGCATGTAGTCGACATAGCGTTCATAGCCGAAGCCTTCGTCGAACACGAACGAGAGCATGCCGGTACGCGCCGGGTCGGTATCGGTCCAGATGTGGCTGCGGTAGGACAGAAACCCGTTGGGCTTGCCTTCCAGAAACGGCGAATTGGCAAACAGCGCGGTGGCGAGCGGTTGGAGCGCGAGGCTGACCCGGAACTTCTTCACCATATCCGCCTCGCTCGCATAATCGAGGTTGGTCTGGATGGTGCAAGTGCGCAGCATCATGTCGAGGCCCATCGTGCCGACGCGCGGCATGTGGCGCAGCATGATGTCATACCGCCCCTTGGGCAGGATCGGCAGCTCTTCGCGCGTCTTGTCCGGCCACAAACCCATGCCGAGATAGGCAAGGCCCAGCTTGTCGCCGATGGTCTTGACTTGCGCGAGATGACGGCCGGTTTCAGCACAGGTTTCGTGCAGGTTTTCCAGCGGCGCGCCAGAAAGTTCCAGCTGGCCAGCAGGCTCCAGGCTCACCGCGCCATCTGGTCCGCCCATCGCGATCACATTGGGGCCAGTGTCGCTGTCTTCCAGAATCGTGGTCCAGCCATATTCTCGCAGCGCCAGCAGCAAATCGCGGATGCCGCCTGGCTCGGCATAGGATGGCGCGGCGCGGTCCTTCGTCCGGTAGACGAACTTTTCGTGCTCTGTGCCGATGCGCCACGCCTCACGCGGCTTTTCGCCCTTCGCCATCGGCTCGATCAGCTGGTCGCGGCTTTCGATGACGGGATCGTTGCGATTCGAAACTTGTCTGGTGCTCATGCCAGAATCGTTAGTGCGGCGGGCGTCGCTGCGCTAGCCGAAAACGGGAATAGGTCCATGCCGTGAACCATGTCAGCCCCAATCGCCCCGCGTGCCCATCCATAGCGCGGCGGCGGCTATCGCGGCAGTCTCGGCGCGCAGGATGCGGGGGCCAAGCGTGATCGCCTGCGCCGCGGAGTGCGCCCGGATCAGCGCGCGCTCGGCCTCGTCGAACCCGCCTTCCGGGCCGATCAGCAGCGCAGCAGGCCCGGCGTGCGCGGCAAACGCGGCGGCGGCGGGCGCGCCGCCCGCCTCGTCGGCGAAGAACAGCCGCCGCTCTTCCGGCCAGTCGCGCAGCAGCGCATCAAGCTTCACCGGTTCGGCCAGCACCGGAAGCGCCGTGCGCGCGCATTGCTCGGCCGCTTCGGTCACGATGGCGCGCGCCCGCTCGGGATTGAGCTTGTCGGCCACGCAGCGCCGGGTCAGCACCGGGCGGACTGCGCCCACGCCAAGCTCCGTCGCCTTTTCGAGCACCAGATCGAAACGGTCCTTCTTGATTAGCGCCGGGCAGAGCCAGAAATCGGGCACGGCCTCCCGCGTCCGCAGCCGCCGCACTGCGGTCAGCATCACGTCGCGCTTGCCCGCCGCGGTCACTTCGGCCAGCCATTCGCCGGTCTGGTCGTCGCACAGCACCACTGCATCGCCTGCGCCCACACGCATCACTTTGCCCAGATAGTGCGCCTGCCCGCCTTCCAGCGGCACGGCTGCGCCTTCTGTCAGCGGGCCGGGCACGAACAGGCGGGGGGCCGAGCGGGGCGGCCATGCGGGCGTTGCAACCATGGCGAGACCCCTAGCCGATTGCGGGCACGGGGGCTATGCAGCGCAGCATGACCAGCCCGCCGGAAATCGTGCCCGACAGCGAGTATCGCGGCGTGCTTACTCTGCTGCCGCCCACTGTGCGCGATCTGGCGCTGATCGCCCGGTTTGATCGGCCCATCGGTTCGTGGCTGCTGTTCTGGCCTTGCGCATGGGGCTTGTTTCTGGCGGGCGGAACGGGGCGCTGGGGAACCTTCCTGTGGTTCCTGCTTGGCTCCGTTGCGATGCGCGGGGCGGGCTGTGTCTATAACGATATCGTTGATGCCGATCTCGATGCCCGCGTCGCGCGGACTGCCGCGCGCCCTATCGCCAGCGGTGCGATTGCCAAGAAAGTCGCGTGGGTCTGGCTCCTCGCGCTGTGCGGGGCGGGCCTTGTCGTCCTGCTCCAGTTGCGCTGGGAGGCGCAAGTGGTGGCCCTCGGCAGTCTGGCGCTGGTGGCGGCCTATCCTTTCATGAAGCGGATCACCGGCTGGCCGCAGGCGTGGCTGGGCCTGGTCTTCACGTGGGGCGCACCGGTCGGCTGGATCGAGGTCATGGGGTTTGACCGGCTTGCCCCGCTGGGGCTGCTCTATGCCGGGTGCTGGGCCTGGTGCATGGCCTATGATACGATCTACGCGCTGCAGGACCGCGAGGACGATGCGATGGTTGGCATCGGCTCGTCCGCTCTTTCGTTCGGCCAGCATGTCCGCGCCGGAGTGACGGCGCTCTATGCCATGGCGATTGGTTGCTGGGCGGGGGCGGTCTGGCTGGTGCGGCCGGATCTGGTCGCGCTTTTGGCGCTGCTGCCAGTGGCGCTGCATTTCGCATGGCAGGCCCTCACGCTCGATACGGCAGACGGGGCCAGCGCGCTCGCGCGCTTTCGCTCAAACCGATTCGCGGGCGCATTGGTGGCGGCGGCGTGCTTCGTGGTCGGCGCTGCCGCTCAGGCGTAACTCACGATTTCCCACTCGATGCCGTCCCAATCGAGGACATAAAACCGGCGGCCCGGCTCGTAGTCGGCGTGGTTGAACGGTGTGAGTCCGGCTGCGATCACCACCTGCTCCGCTGCATCGAGATCTTCGACGACAAGGCCGATGTGTTGCAGCGGCTGGCCTTTGGAAAATCGGCCGATCAGCGGCTCTTCCCCTTGATAAAGCGCGATATAATCGAACTCGCTGCCAAGGTGGATGGTCCATCCGCCCAGCTGCGAAGGCCCGCGCCAGCGTTCGTGCCAGCCGCACAGGCGGGCCAGGAAGGTGGCGGTGCGATCGGGATCGCTGACGCGGATATTAAGGTGCTCGAGGCGCGCGGCAGGTAGGCCCATTTCGGATAACTCCCTTCTGGAATGTCTACGCGCTTATGCTTATGCAACCTCAAGTCCGCTTTAGGTCAAGCAGATAATCCGGGAATTCGCGATGGTTGGCAAATCGGCCAAGGGCCGCAACGATCTGGTGCCCATCGGCGTCGTCGCCCAGCGCACCGGCCTCGCCGTTTCGGCCATCCGCTATTACGAGGAGCGCGGGTTGATCGCTGCGGTGCGCACCGGGGGCAACCAGCGCCGCTTCCTGCGCTCCGATATCCGCCGGCTGAGCTTTATTCTCATTGCCCAGCGCCTCGGCCTCGGCCTTGCCGAAATCGAACGCGAGCTTGCCTCGCTCCCCCATGGCCGCACGCCCACCGTGCTCGATTGGCAGCGCATCAGCCGCTCCTTGCGCGGTGAGATCGATGGCCGCATCCAGCTCCTCACGCGTACGCGCAACAAGCTCGATGAATGCATTGGCTGCGGCTGCCTCAGCCTCGATCGCTGCGCGCTCTACAACAAGGAGGACCGGGCATCGGCGGCAGGACCGGGGCCGCGGTTCGTGCTGGATTAGATCCCAAGCGCCTTGCGCAATTCAGCATTGATGCGCGATTGCCAGCCCTTGCCCGTGGCGCGGAACTTCTCGATCACATCGGGATCGAGCCGCAGAGTTACCTGCTTCTTGGGGTTTTCGGAGACGGGGCGGCCAGGGCGCGTCCATGTGCCATTGGCGGGACTGACAAGCTGCCCGCCGACATACACGGCTGCTCGCTGGAACTGATCTTCTGTCCATTCGACATCGACGTCGTCTGGATCAATCCAAGGTTCTTTGTCTGGCATGGTTTTCTGATTCATGGGCATAACGCATGGTGATGATGCGACGGTTATTGCCGCGTGGCGTCCAGACGAGGCTTACTCGGCGTTCGCGCAAAAAGCCCCAAACACGATATCGCACCTCACCATAATCCTGACGGTCATCGGCAAGCTCGACATAGCTTCCCATGAAAACCAGAATGGAATCTGCAAGGTCCAGACCGCGTTCTTCCAGAATTTTGAGCCTCTTGGCTTCGTCGTACTCAATTGTAATCTCGTCCAACACTGCCTCCGAAGCTCATCCGCTACATAATCACACTTTCCTTCCTTGCATGCCCGAGAAGCGAGGCAGGGTGGGGCATATCCTGCCTTTTTAATGTAACTACAAAAATACATCTGTCAACCCGCGGCCCCTGCCAGCAAACTCTCCGCTCCGCCCAGATCCACGCTCACCAGCCGCGAAATGCCGCGTTCCACCATTGTCACGCCGAACAGGCGGTGCATCCGGCTCATTGTCACCGCGTTGTGCGTCACGATGAGGTAACGCGTGGTGGTCTCTGCCGCCATCGCATCAAGCAGATCGCAGAAGCGCTCGATATTGGCGTCGTCGAGCGGCGCGTCGACTTCGTCGAGCACGCAGATCGGCGCGGGGTTGGTCAGGAACAGGCCGAAGATCAGCGCGACCGCTGTCAGTGCTTGTTCACCGCCTGAAAGCAGCGTGAGCGATTGCAGGCGCTTGCCCGGCGGCTGGGCGAAGATTTCGAGGCCGGCTTCGAGTGGATCGTCGCTGTCGATCAGCGCCAGATGCGCCTCGCCGCCGCCGAACAGCCGGGCAAACAGGCGCCGAAAATGCGCGTCGACCGCCTCGAACGCGGCGCGCAGCCGCTCGCGCCCTTCGCGGTTCAAGGCGCCGATCGAGCCGCGCAGGCGGCCCACCGCTTCGGTCAGTTCGGCCTGCTCGGTCACGATGGCCTGATGCTGGGCCTCGGCTTCGGCCAGTTCGGTCGCGGCCACGAGGTTGACCGGCCCCAGCCGCTCGCGCTCTGCCAGAAGCCGGTCGTGCGCTGCGGATTCCTCGGGCGCGGCGGCCACGTCGCTGCCGGGAAAGCCGATGCGTTCGGGCAGGAGCGGCGGCGGGCACTGGAAGCGTTCACCAGCAATTCCGGCCATTTCCTGCCGCCGCTGGTCCTCATTCTCAGCCTTGGCGCCCAGCGCGGCGCGGGCCTCGCGGGCGCTGGCAAGCGCCTCGTTCGCGGCGGCAAGCGCGGTATCGGCGCTGCGGGCTTCGGTTTCGCTGCTGGCCAGCGCGGCCTCGGCCTCGGCCAGCGCAGCGCCGTAGCGCTCCTGCAGGGCCTGCGCTTCGGCCAGATCGCGGGCGAGGGCAGGGGGCTTGGCCGCCACCACCCCGCGCTCCTGCGCCAGATCGCCCGCCTGCCCGGCCATTGCGGCCAGCCGCCGCGCCGCATCGCCCGCGCGGGCCTGCCAGCCGCGAATATCGCCGCGCAGGGCCGTGAGGCGCTCTTTGCCCACCGCAAGCGCTTGGCCATGCGCCGCCACCGCAGCCAGCGCACTCTGATAGGCGGCGCGGGCTTGGGTGTTGCGCTGGCGCTCCGCCTCCACCGCCGCGCGCCCGGCAGCGGGATCGGGCAGCGCGGCGCGGCGGGCCTCGGCCTCATCAAGGTCTGCCTGAGCTGTCTGTCGCTGGCTGGCCAGATCGGCGGCGGCGCGGTCCATTTCGGCGCCGCGTGCCGCAATCCGGGCGCGCGCCGCCTCGGCCTGATCGAGTGCGCGCAGGGCGCTGCGTTCATCATCGGCAGCAGCGGCCAGCGCGCGTTCGCTGGCGGTCAGGTCTGTCTGCACGCGGGCCAGTTCGGCTTGCGCGGCGTTGCTGGCAGCTTCGGCGGTTTGCGCGGCGGCGCGCCGTTCGGGCAGCGCCGCTTCCAGTTCGGCCAAGCGGTTTTCGGCCGCCAGTACGGCGGCTTCCGCCCCGCCTTCGCCGCGCGCCACAAACCCGTCCCAGCGCCGCAGATGGCCCTCGCGCGTCACCAGCCATTCGCCGGGGGCCAGCGGTTCGCCTCCGTCTGCATCGGCTACGCGCACCAGGGCAAGGCGGGCGGCCAGCTCGGGCGGGCAGCGGGTGACGTGGTGGAGCAGGGCATCGGCGCGGGGGGCAGGTGCTGCCGCGCCGGTCCAGAAGCGGCCGTCGCCATTTGGCGCGGCGCCCAGCGGTGCGCCGGAATCGCGGCCCAGCACGGCGGCCAGCGCGCGTTCATAGCCGGGCGCGGCGCGCGCGGCGGCCAGCGCGCTGGGGCCTTTGCCGGTGCGCGCGGCTGCGGCATCGCGAGCAGCCTTGTCCCGCGTGAGCGCGGCTGCCTCGCGCTCCAGCCCGATCAGATCGGCGCGCGCTGCGGCAAGCTCTGCGGCTGCAGCATCGCGCGCGGCGGCAAGGCGTTCGCGCCCCGCGGTCAGGCTCTCGCGCGCTGCGCCCACTTCGGCCAGCGATGCCGCCGCCCCGGCGCGCCGGGCCTCTGCACCGGCCATGGCCTCGGCCGGATCGGGTTCGGCGTCCAGCGCGCGGCGCGCGGTGGCAAGGCGCGCTTCCTCGCCGTCCAGCCGCGCCAGCCGTTGGCGCGCAGCGGCCGCAGCGGCTTCGGCAACGCGCCATTCGGCCTCGATCCCGGCCTGCTGCGCCACCATCGCGGCCAGCGCCAGTTCGGCAGCCCGCGCCGCCTGTTCGGCGGCCGCTTCGGCGGATTTGAGGCCTGGCCCTTCCGCCGTCTGCGCGGCAATAGCGGCTTCGGCGGCAGCCAGATCGGCTTCGAGCCGCATAAGGGCGGCGGCGGCATCGCTGGTCAGGCGGTCGGCCTCGCGCCGCTCGTCTTCGATCCGGCGGATCTGGCGGTCGATATCGGCCAGGCGCTGGGCAGCGGCTTCGGCCTGCGCGGTGAGCGCGGCGATGCGCTGGCCGCCTGCCGCCGCATCCTGCCGCCGATCAAACAGGGCATCGCGTGCGGCGCTTTGCGCAGCGGCGGCGGTGTGCTGCGCCTCCTGCGCGGTGCGCGCGGCGGCCTGAGCCTCGCTTACGCCGGTATCGGCGCGGGCGGCGGCGGCGCGCGCAGCTTCGGCGGCGGCAGCGGCATCGCGCCACCGCGCGAAGATCAGACGCGCTTCGGCGACGCGGATGCGTTCGGAGACGGCCTTGTAGCGCTCTGCTGCCCGCGCCTGCCGCCGCAGCGCGCCGACTTGCGCTTCGAGCGTGACGATGAGATCGTCCAGCCGGGCAAGATTGCTCTCGGTCGCGCGCAATTTGGCTTCGGCGTCCTTGCGCCGCACGTGCAGGCCCGCGATCCCCGCCGCTTCTTCGAGCATGGCGCGGCGCTCGGCGGGGCGCGCGGCGATCACGGCGGCAATGCGCCCCTGGCTGACGAGCGCCGGGCTGTGGGCGCCCGTGGCGGCATCGGCAAAGACCAGCGCCACGTCCTTGGCGCGCACATCGCGCCCGTTCACGCGGTAGGCGCTGCCTGCGCCGCGCTCAATCCGGCGCACCACCTCAAGCTCGCCGCCATAAGGGCCGGAAGGGTCGGTCTGCGCGCACAGCATGACTTCGGCAAAATCGCGCGCCGGGCGCCGGGCTGTGCCGGCAAAGATCACGTCATCCATGCCGCCGCCACGCAAGCTGCGGGCCGAACCTTCGCCCATGACCCAGCGGATCGCTTCGAGCAGATTCGATTTGCCGCAGCCATTGGGGCCGACCACGCCGGTCAGGCCTGGCTCGATGCGCAGTTCGGCTGGTTCGACGAAGCTTTTGAAGCCCGAGAGCTTCAGCCGCGTGAACTGCATCGGCGCCCGCCCATCCGCCGCGCGCTCTGCCATGCCATCTGCCCCCTTACGCGTGGTGTCCGGGCTGCATGGCGGCGTTCATTGCTGGGCGATCAACGCGCGCCGGCCTGCTTCAGGATCGGCTCCAGCGCGTCCCAGCTGGCCACTTCGGCGTTGCGGCCATTGACGATGAACGTGGGCGTTCCGGTGACGTTGTAGGTCTCTCCGGCCTTCTGCGTATCGGTGGCCAGCTTGGTCGCGGTGTCGGCCTTGGCGAGGCACTGTGCGGCCTGATCCTTGGCAATGCCGCGCGCGGCAAAGAAATCATTGAGACCGCCGCGCGATCCGATGGCGCCGAAGATCTGCGCGGGCGGCAGATTGGC
>JAIXYF010000115.1 GCA_027490345.1 Novosphingobium sp. | reverse complement strand
CTGGGCAACTCGCTGTCGAACACGTTCAACCTGGTTTCGACCAACATGAACAACGCGGCCGACGGCAAGCTCTAAGAGCTTATCGCAAGCGAAACGTTCGGGGGCGGGGAACGAAAGTTTCCCGCCCCTTTCGTTTGTGCGCCTTGCCCCTGATGCGGATCAAGCACCTGTCACCTTGGGTAGGTGTCTGAAGTCCCTCCCCTCTTGCCCACCGCCACGGTTTCGCTAAGGACGTAGCATTCAAATTTTTGCGAACCTGATCAAGGTTTCCGACTAACAAGGACGGCTCGATGGCGACCTTCACGCTTCCGAAGAATTCCAAGGTCAATGGCAAGTCGCGGCATTACCCGGCGGCCACCCAAGGACAGATCCAGAAGTTCAAGGTCTATCGCTACGATCCCGATAGCGGCGAAAACCCGCGCTACGATACGTTCGAGATCGATCTTGATCAGTGCGGCCCGATGGTGCTCGATGCGCTGATCAAGATGAAGGGCGAGCAGGACCCGACGCTGACCTTCCGCCGCTCCTGCCGCGAAGGCATCTGCGGTTCGTGCGCCATGAACCTCAACGGCCGCAACGGGCTGGCTTGCACCACCGCCATTTCGGACTTGAAGGGCGAGATTCGCATCACCCCGCTGCCGCACATGGAAGTGATCAAGGATCTCGTTCCCGATTTCACGCACTTCTATGCGCAGTATGCCTCGATTCGCCCCTGGCTGCAGACCGTCTCGCCCACGCCTTCGGGCAAGGAGCGCCTGCAGAGCCCCGAGCAGCGCGAAAAGCTCGACGGGCTGTACGAATGCATCCTGTGCGCCTGCTGCTCCACCTCGTGCCCCAGTTACTGGTGGAACTCCGACAAGTTCCTTGGCCCCGCCATCCTGCTGCAGGCCTACCGCTGGCTGGCTGACAGCCGCGACGAGATGACCGGCGAGCGGTTGGACGAGCTGGAAGATCCCTTCCGCCTCTATCGCTGCCACACGATCATGAACTGCGCCAACGTCTGCCCCAAGGGCCTTTCGCCGGCGCGCGCGATCGCGGAAATCAAGAAGATGCAGGTCGAACGCTCGCTTTGAGCCGAGCGCAGCCCCTCGTCCTGCCCGCATGGTCGACGCTCCCATAATGGTTGAAAATGCCGCCTTCAGCTATGGCCCGTCAGCGGACCACCCTGGCTGGTATACCTGGGACCTGAAGGATCAGGACCGGTTCAACAGCCATGTCATGGGGCCGCTGCTGGTGCGGCGCGAGGATGCGCCCGGTGGTGCCGCAGGCGTGCGGTTGCGGATGTTTCCGGAGCGCCGCCACAGCAATCTGCTCGATGCCGTCCACGGCGGGATCACGCTTTCGCTGATCGACGTTTCGCTGTTTGCCTGCATGCGCCATGCGATGAACGGCGATGCGGCGGGTTCGGTCACGCTCGATCTGTCCACCCAGTTCATCGGCGCTGGCATCATCGGCCAGCCGCTGGATGCCGTGGTCGAAGTGTTGCGCGAAACGCGCCGCCTGCTGTTCTTGCGCGGCACGGTGGTGCAGGATGATCACCTTGTCGCCGCGTTCAACGGGACGGTGCGCAAGCCCTCGGCGCGATGAGCAATCTTGCTGCCCGCTACGCCGCGCTGGTGGCAGCCGGCGAATTGAAACCCGATCCTGAACAGGCCGCCGCAGCAGCCCGTCTCGATGCCCTGCAGCAGGAGCTGGAGCGTCCTGCCGCCAAGCCCGGCCTGATGGGCCGCCTGCTGGGGAGCAAGCCCCCGCCGCCGCCGCGCGGGATCTATATGTGGGGCGGCGTCGGGCGCGGCAAATCGATGCTGATGGACTTGTTCCACGATACGCTGGAAGCAGGCCCCAAGCGCCGCGCACACTTCCACGAATTCATGCTCGACGTGCACGCCCGGCTGCGCGTGGAGCGGCAGAAGGAGCGCGGCGATCCGATCCCGCCCGTGGCCGCCGCCATCGCCGCCGAAGCGCGCGTGCTGGCGTTCGACGAGATGGTGGTGAACAACAGCGCCGACGCGATGATCATGGGCCGCCTGTTCACCGCGCTGATCGCGGATCTGGGCGTGACCGTGGTGACCACGTCCAACCGCGCGCCAGGCGCGCTTTACAAGGACGGGCTCAACCGCGAGCATTTCCTGCCGTTCATCGCGCTGATCGAAAGCCGCCTCGATCTAGTCGCGCTCAACGGCCCGACCGATTACCGCATGGTGCGCATGGCTGGCGTGGGCACCTGGCATGTGCCCAATGGCCCGGAAGCGACGGCCGCGGTGCGTGAGGCGTTTTTCCGTCTGACCGACTACCCCCCCGAGGACAGCCTCCACGTGCCCACAGGCGCGCTCGATCTGGGCGGCGGGCGCATACTGCATGTGCCCAAGAGCCTCAAGGGCGTCGCGGTGTTCAGCTTCAAGCGCTTGTGTAGCGAGGCGCGCGGCGCGGCAGATTACCTCGCTATCGCGCGCAATTATCACACGGTGATCGTCGTCGGCATCCCGCGCCTTGGCCCGGACCAACGCAACGAGGCGGCGCGCTTCATCACGCTGATCGACGCGCTTTACGAGCACAAGGTCAACCTCATCGCGACAGCGGATGCGGAGCCGTCAGAGCTTTATCCGGCAGGCGATGGCCGGTTCGAGTTCGAGCGGACCGTGAGCCGCCTGATCGAGATGCAGAGCCGCGATTACCTTGCGCTAGGCCACGGCGAGGCCTGAGCCGAATCGCTGATCCCGTCAGGGCAGGTCGCTGCAATCGCCGCGTAGGCGGAGCGCCGCGCGCTATTCGCACCCATCAACAGCCACTCTGCGGCGGGGTGATGCGCGGACCAAAGTTCTGAAAGATTGTTCATTTTCGGTGCTTGGGCGCGCTCGGCTCAGCCCGCCGGACCTGAAAACAACAAAGCCCTCAGCGATCAGCAGAGGGCTTTGTATTCTGGAGTTTGAAAAAACTTACTTGCGGAACAGAATCTTGAGCAGATCCATAGAATCCTCCATCGCGCCTCGATGGAGTTGAATTACCATTGCCGTTCCTGGTTAACAAGATCTTAAACGGTTCGAATTTGGTGGCTTTTGCGGTTTCGGTCGTATTCTGCCTGAAAGGCCGCGAAGGGCTGCGGACGGCCGAGATGGAAGCCCTGTCCGGAATCGCACCCCAGTTCGCGCAGAACCGCAAGCGTCGCGGAGTCCTCGATACCCTCTGCAACGACTTCCTGCCCCAGCGAATGAGCGAGCCCGATCGTGCTGCTGACAATGGCCCGGTCTCGCGGGCTGGTCACCACGCGCGACACGAAGCGGCGGTCAAGCTTGAGCTCGTCGCTTGGCAGATCGGCGAGGTAGGCAAGGCTCGCCTCGCCCGTGCCGAAGTCGTCGATTGACAGGCGAAAGCCAAGGCGGCGCAGTTCCGTGAGGTTGTAGCACGCTGCGGGCCGGTTGCGCATGGAGGACGTCTCGGTCACCTCAATCGTCAGGAGCGCAGGATCGATGCCGCGCCGCGTCACGATCTTGGCGAAATTCGCCACAAGATCGGCTTTGTCGACCATCTGGGCCGAAAGATTGATGCTCATCTGGAACTGGTTGTCGACCTGGTTCATCACCAGCGCGGCGGTGATCGCTTCTTCCAGCACCCAATACGTCAGCGCATCGATGCGCCCAGCGCGTTCGGCCTGCAGAATGAAGGCATCGGGGGAAATCGGCCCGCGCGTGGGATGATTCCAGCGGATCAG
>JAIXYF010000375.1 GCA_027490345.1 Novosphingobium sp. | reverse complement strand
TTGCCCCGCTGGACCTGCTGTCGCAGCTGCTCGTTTTCGCGCTCATAGGCTTCAAGGACACGCTGGCCGTCACGGGCCATGGCCGCATTCTCGCCGCGCAGCGCCTCGATCTCCGATTGCATCTGGGCGAACTGGGCGCCCTGCGCCTCAAGACCCTTGAGGCGCACGTCGGTCGAGTTCATCTCGCCCTCGTACATGGCGACCCATTCCTGATCGACGCGCTGCCGGTTCAGGAGTGCATCGGTCGAGACGGTTGTCTTGGCCCCCTTCTCCGTTGCCTCCTCGATGGTCTCTTCGGTGTCGAGGACGTACATTGCCCCTGCCACTGCAATCACGCCGGCGAGACCGAACATGAGCATCTTCTGGCGCTTCTGGGTCAGTGAGTTCTCGGCAATGGCACCGGTCGCATCGAGGGTGTCATGTTCCTCAGCCTCGCTTGCATCGAGGTCCTTGGGTTTGCGCTTGAGGAAATCCATCTGACTTACCCTCCTGAGGGAACGACGACGTAAGCGGCGGTGGCCTGGCCGCTGGCGAGGTTGGGATTGGAAATGCTGACCGCGATGGCGCCGTCTCCGGCGATGATCTCTTCCTTGAGCGTCATCGGCTCGGCACCGTTGTTCTCGATACGCAGGACCTTCCCGGTCATGGTCGGGCTGCGATATTCGCTGACCAGCTGGACCTTGAGATCGCCGACATTGACGGGAGCGCGAGCAGCATCACTGATCTCAAAACCTGCGATGCGGCGCTGCTCGAACATGGCCCGGACGAGCGAGACCGCACGATCATCGAGCGTTGCAGATGCCTCCAGGGATTGCAGCGCACCCTGAGGATTTTCGAGATCGGCATTGGCTACGAAGACCTGGAGCGCCGCTTCGCCCGACACTTCGCAGTCGAACTTGTAGACGAAGCCTCGGCGCGTGGTCCCGAAGAAGGAGATCTTACGCTTGGAATAGCCGTCCGGAACGGAGAGATAGATGTCGCCGCGTGTCGGCTCATGCACGATCGAGAAGTCTTCCTGCGGAACACCCGTCTGGACACGCGAGACCGAGACGAACTGGTCATCCTTGAGCGAAATGCGAGTAAGGTCCGACTTCGACGCCTTGCAGCGCACCTCGCCATTGTCGGCGGCGAGAATATGCTCGTCGGCCAGAGCCGGGACGGCGGTCAAAGCGAGCGCGCCACCGACCATAACGACCCCGCACAGGCGCAGGAGCTGGCAATCGAGACGGGAGGCCAGGACGCTGCCGGTCGCAATCAGCAACGAAGGCACAATCGGGTTCATTGTTCCTGCTCCTTCTTGACGACCACGCCAAAGCCCTTGAGGCGGAGCGAGACGCCGGTGTGCTGCCAATGGAATTCGAAGATCTTGTGCTCGCGGCGGACGTCGCGCGAACCGACGATCGTGTGGAGCACGCCGCCAACCTGACTGGTCAGGTTCTCGGGGTCCGTGCGGATCCAGTCGATCGTGATGAACTGGGTGACCTGCGAGTCTTGCTGCTCATCGATGATCTTGAGAAGGTTGGCTTTGAGCGGGCCCCGCGCCTCCGGGGCGGCAATCGCAATGAGGCCATCGAGCCAATACTGCAGGTTCTCAGGCGACCGATTGAGCGCGAGCTGCGCAGTGTCGCGGGTCACAGCCTCGAGATATTCGGGGCTCACCGCCGCTGAGCTCAGCACCATTTCGCTGGGAAGAATGGGCTGGAGGACAACCTCCCGGTCTCGCGTCGTTGCGGCGGCGAACATCACCAGCACCAGAGCACCGAGAACGATGCAGGTCAGAGCCAGAATGTTGCGCTGCTTGAGCGTCCGCTGCGAAGCCTCGTGTGCGAATGAAAGTTCCATGTCAGCCCGCCATCACACGCAAGTGGGAAGGCGGAGCGACCTTCAGCCCGAAGAATTCACCCGGCAAATGCCAATAGGCAAAATGCAGGACCCAATACATCGAGCGCCCAGCTTTGAGTTTGCGGTACCCAAGCCATGCAGCAACGGCCAGAAGCAGGCCTATGACAACATGCTGCGCCAGAATTCCCCAGGTGAACGGGATCACCAGCACAAGGAATTCATCAAGCGACCAGAACCCGATCAGTTCGGGATCGTCGAGATGCTTTGGAATGGAATACTTGTCCAAAGATCGTCTCCGCCAGAAAGGTTTGCTGCCATTCCCTTGCGGGTGATGGAGCAGCGCCCCCGTTCGCGTTGATCCGTGCTCTCGCTCAGATCGTTGCCGTGACTGTGGAAGTGACGATCGGCACGCCGGTCCCCGCGCCGACCCCGACGCCGACAGGGATCGCGACCTGGCCGAGCGAGAAACGCCCGCTGGCCATGGCGACGATGCCGCCCGCGAGCGACAGAACGGTGATGATCCGTCCGCCCGACCCCTGAAGGAAGCCGGTGAACCGCGTGAGCGCCGTATTGAACGTTGCATCGGTGCCGGCCATGGCCGCTTCGATACCGAAGACGCTCATGGCGGTGGCGGCAGCAAAGGCGACGGCGAGCGTCCCTCCTGCCTGCTTGAGATTGTGGACCTTCATTGTCTTCCCCTTCTGGTTGACCAAATGACGCAGTGCGTCGTCACCAAAGGGGCCGCAGGCGAAACCTTTTCTCAATCACTGTTGTGTACGGCGAAGTCGGAGAAGTCCGCGAATCACTGTTTTTGATGCCGGGTGGTCCGGTTTTTGATACCGGGTGGGTCGATTTTTAGCACCACGTGGTCATGGATTCATGACCAGGGTGGCATGCTGGTAATACCACGTGGTCCTGAATCCATGACCACGTGGGTCTGTTTTTCATACCACTGGTCCGAATCGTTGCAGCGACTCGGCGAGGAGATATGGAACCAACGCCAAGGGGCCCCGATCAGTAGCGAACAAGGGCGGGAGGAGACGCAATGGCCAGCGACAAGGAGGTCGTCCACGAACTGCTGGTGAGTAAGGAGGCATTCGCGATCATTGCCGAGGCCATCAAGTGGCTGACCATAGAAAAACTGAAATTCCAGCGCCTTAGGGACGTGATCACGGATGTGATCCGCGCGCCGGATTTATCCAATCAGGAATTGATCGCAGCATTCAACCGGCACCGGCCGTGCGACGGGCGGGTCAGGATATACCTAAGATTGAGCGGTGCCCTGAATGCGGAATTTGACACCCTCAAAGCCCGACTCGCAGAGGTCACAGGCGACCAGTGCGGCGTACGTGAGACGGTAGTCTTCTGCGCGCTTGCCATTAGCCAGCGCCAAATTTCTCTTGCCAAAGCCGCCTTTTAGAATTCACATCATGCAACTGCATAGGGAGAATTGACGGAGGCAAGGATGGGTCAGGGGGCGCACCCAAACCAGCGGAAGAGCTGTCATCAGTTGCAAGCTGAGTACGCCGATTTGATCAAGGACCAGATGAGCCGGCAGGGGGTCAGTCTGCGTCGGCTTGTGGATGAGGGGATCATCAAGAGCAGCCACCGCAGTGGCCTGTTCGAGCGCATCGCTGATGGCAGTATGTCGACGGCCGAGTTTAACCGACTCAACGAAAGACTTGCCATCGATCCTGTCAGAGCTGCGATCGCCGTCCACTGCTTTGTCAGCCCGGAGTCTTATGAGAACCCCTGCTGCGAAACATCTGCCCATCTCGCCATTGCCCTTGCGCTCCAGCTCTCCGAGGAGATGGCCGCATGCAATGGGACTTTCGAGCCCATTCGCGAAGCCCTATGCCACGGCATAGCGCAGCGCACCTCCAGCGCCATTGTAAGGCATCACGCAGCGCTGGAGGCGCGGCGACAGGATCCTGCGCTCTTTGATCGCTCGTTCGGCTGACCCAGCAAAAGCTGCGCCCGCCGAGCACGCCCCAGCAGTAGGAGCTTCGCCGACCCGTCGATGATATGGTAACGTGACTCGGAGCATGATGGCCGCGAAGTTCGTTTAGAGCGGTGATCTGCTCAAAGATCGGGGATACGACTGACGGTGAAGCAAGAAGCGCTCATTGCCTGGACATCGCTCTATATTGCGGTCGGGATAATGGCACTGATCTGCGCCGCACTTTCGACCATCGTGACCCTCAATGACTGGCGCACCGGCCGATGGGCTCCGCCTCGCGCCAGCACGCTCGACAAGGCATTGCTAATTCCGAAGCTATGGCTGCGCTGGCAAGCCAACTATCTCACAGGCACACCGGTGATCCTGGCCATCAGCCTGTACTATGCCTCCAGCATCGGCTTCTCAGTTTTCTGGGACATCTGATCCTCCAGTGAACGCGAGAAGGCTGGCCGACCTGAAGGGGTTCTCAGCTCCAAGTCGGGTAAGCGAGACTGGCGCCGCAGTGCTGCCGCTGAGCGAAGCAAGTATGGTGCGAACATAGCTGCGCGTTTCAGCAAAGGGCGGAACTCCGCCATGCTTGTCGACGTTGCCTGGACCCGCATTGTACGCAGCCAAAGCAAGATGCCACGAGCCATAGCGATCGAGCTGCTCACGCAGGTAACGCGCTCCCCCACGGAGATTTTCGACAGGGTCCCAAGGATCTGAAACGCCAAGATAGCTTGCAGTCCCCGGCATCAGCTGTGCCATGCCCATCGCCCCGGCAGGACTGCGTGCAAAGGGCTGGTAGCGGCTTTCATGAGCAACAAGCGCGTCAAAGAGCCGCACAGGAACGCCGGCTTCGCAAGCCGCTGCAGCGACGTGGCGAAAATAGAGACGGCGCCGCGATTGGGCCAAATCGGACAGGTCATAGCGCGGGAAGTAGCCTCCATAGAGGCAATCGGGATCTACCCCGAGGCTCGATGCGTTCACCCGCGTGGGAATGACGGCAGAGCTTCCGCGTCTCATCCATGACGGGATGTAGAACCATGGCGTCGTGGGGCCGACAGAGGTGATCGCCTCCTCCACAAAGGAAGTCGCTTCACTCTCGGGAACGAGCTGCTTGGCCTCAGGGTGCGCGGTCGGGCTTTTGACAGCCACTCCTGGCACCAGGAGCGAGAATTCGGAGGGTGTGCCGCTCGAGAAGTCTTCAAGCTTAGCCTCTTGGCCTGCCGCTTGCGAGCTGAGCGCGATAAGCGCTGCGCTGAGGTAGAATTTCATAACCACACCTTTCGGCATGGCTTGGGGACCGCGTAGCTCTTTTATCCTGCCCGCCAAGCGAGGGCAATCGCGGAATTGAGTGCGAAGCTGGCCGCGCTGCCGAGGCTAACACGCGAGGTCGTCAAGTTCCTGGTCGAGCGCCGCGACGAGCGCTCGTCCGGGCTCGATGAGGAATTCCGCATCAGCGATCCCAAGCTCAGGCGGATCTACCATGGCGACGATCTCAACGGTGACCTCGCGCTGCTTCAGGAAGCTCGCCTGCTGAGCGCCAATGGACCGGACAAT
>JAIXYF010000037.1 GCA_027490345.1 Novosphingobium sp. | reverse complement strand
TGCCTCGAATCGCATGGCCTCATCGGCCATTTCGTCACGCTGCAAACCGCCGACCGCCACCCTTCGAAGCCGCACCCCAGCATGATCGAGGCCTGCCTTGCCGCCACCGGCGCCGCAGCCAGCGAAGCGGTCATGATCGGGGATACCTCCTTCGACATGGCCATGGCGGTCAACGCCGGGGTCCGCGCCATCGGCGTCGATTGGGGCTATCACCACCCGCGCGATCTGGTGGAGGCCGGAGCTGAAGCCGTCGCCGGTTCGATGGCTGAGCTGCGCCTGCTGCTGAAAGGCATGGAATGAGAGCGCCGCCACCGCTGCGCGATCCCGCAGCCACCCGCTTTGCCGTGCTGCAGCTGGTGCGCCTGTCCGGCGTGCTGCTGGCCTTTGCCGGGGTCCTGATTATCTCGGGCAACGTCAGCTGGATGCCGAAACTGCCTGAGGCGCTGGGGCTTGTGCTGGTGCTTGCCGGCCTTGCGGATTTCTTTGCCGCGCCAAAGCTCCTCGCGCGGCGCTGGAAAAGCAAGCCGTGAAGCGGTTCTACAAGGCCGTGACCGTCGCGGTTGAAAACGGCGGCTTTCGCGTCATGCTTGATGGGCGGCCCTTGCGCACGGTTGGCGGTCGAGCGCAGCTCGTGCCCAGCGCGCCGCTGGCCGAGGCGCTGGCCGCCGAATGGTCAGGACAAGGTGAGACGCTGGATCCTGCCGCCTTCGTGCTGCGCGATCTGACTGATTATGCCATCGATGTCGTGTTGCCCGGCAAGGCAGCCGTGGCCGACGAACTGCTGCCTTACGCCGAGACCGATACGCTGTGTTATCGCGCCGAGCCGGACGAGGCGCTCGGCATGCGGCAACGCGCGGTGTGGGAGCCACTGCTGAGCGCTGCGGAAGAGCGCTGGCAGGTGCGCTTCGTGCGCGTGGCAGGGATCATGCACCGCCCGCAGCCGCCTGAAACCCTGGCCCGGCTGCGCGAGGAACTGGCCCAGATCGATGCCTTCACGCTGGCCGCGCTGCGCAACACCGCCGCGCTTGCCGCATCCCTTGTGCTGGGGCTGCAGGCGCTTGAGCCCGGCGCAGACATTGATACGCTGTGGGATGCCGCCAATCTTGAGGAAGACTGGCAGGCGCAGCTGTGGGGCAAGGACGCCGAAGCACTGGAGCGCCGCGCACGCCGCCACGCCGCCTTTGCGGCGGCGGCGCGGTTTGCAGCGCTGGCGCGGAGCTAGAGCGTAAAGAAGTTTGCGGCTATCGGAGCCGAGGGGAAATAATTGAGCTTGATGATGAAATCAGCCGTTCCATCGCCATTGACATCGCCATAGATGAAAGCGCTGGTAGCGGTAAGGGTTGTAACGCGCAGCTGGCCTGCCGTGTTGGTGAAGGCACCCGTCCCAATAAAGGTGAACGCCTGATCGCCCGCCACGACGCTGTTGGCATCGATCTGGGAAAGGTCGATCCGGTCCCTGATGCCACCGAAAAGGAAATCCATGATCTCGTCGACCTTGGCGTCGGCGATATAGGCCTGGCTGAACCTGAACGTGTCCGCTCCGGCTTCCCCGTACATAGTGTCGGTGCCGGTGCCGCCGACCAGAACATCGTCTCCGTTTCCACCAAGAAGCGTGTCGTTGTCGCTCCCTCCATCCAGTAAATCATGGCCGCCATTGCCGTAAAGACTATCGCTGCTGGCACCTCCGGATAGCGAATCCGATATGGTTCCGCCTCTCAGGATGTTGCGTTCAAGATTGCCGACCAGGACATTGGCATTGTTGGCCGAGCCCGTCACATTCTCGAACCCATAGAAAAACTGATCAAAACGAGAACCAACGGCACTCCCGCCGTCGCTCAGAGTCAAGGTGACCGCGGTATGTGCGCTGAGATCGAGAGTGTCCGAACCGAGTTCTGCAAAAACGGTCTCGCCCTCATTGCCCGAAACAAAGGTATCATCGCCCTCGCCGAGTACCGCATCGCCAAGAAGGGTTCCGCCGCGATTGTCAAAACGGTCGTTCCCGCCGCGCAGATTGACAGACTGCTCGATCACGCCGCCACGATTGTTGACACTATCCCAGGCCAGACCCGAGTCAACATTCCCTTCAATCCGACCGCCTCGATTATCAAGCCCGATACTGTCACCAATGACATTTCCTGTAATCGTACCTCGGTTTGTCAGGCGATTATCACCCGCATTCAGGTGCACATCACCATGAAACGAACCGCGGTTCTGGATCCTGTCATCACCGGCTCCGCCGATGTAGTTCCCGGTGAATGCTCCCATATTTTTGAATATATTGAGGCCATCACCCAGACTGACATCACCATCTATGGTTTTCATGTTCAGAATTGTGTCGCCATTTGCCCCGCCCGCAATTCCGCCAATCACGGTATCATAGTTGCGCAGACTGTTGGCTCCGTTGCCCAGCACGACCTTGCCATCCAGCAGCCCGCGATTGATGACCGTGTCATCCTGATTGCCCAGCCGCAGGCCCTCGAGCACGCCGGAAATCGTGCCATAGTTCGAAAGCAGCAGCTTCGCGCCGACGCTATAGACGCCGCCCAGTTCGCCACTGATGATACCGTAGTTGCGCAAGGCGCTGCCGCCAGTGCCACTGCTCTCGATCCTGACGCCGTAGTCACTGAGCGAATCGATGTCGCCCTTGTTCACCAGACTGTTGAACCGGCCCAGCGTCGTGCCTGTTCCCCTGACCGTCACCCCCGCATCGATCGCGCCGACTTGCCCTGTTGCGCCGATGGTGAGGTGCGCTGCTGTCACCGCCGTGACCGAAGTGCCGAACAGGACCCCGCGCTGTCCGAAGACCGTGCCGTAGACAGCCAGCGACTGCAAACTGCCGGTCATCGCGATGGCGGTGTTGTCCGCCGAGACGATGGTCGCACCGTTCAGCACGAGCCCATCTGTCGAACCCGTCACTGTCTTTTGAATGCCGGCCCCGCTCGACGACGCCAAAACCTGAATAGCCATGCCCTGATCCCCAAGCTTGGGTAAAACGAGCGGCCCGGTCTGGCGCAATCAGGTCTATCGTGCCTGCGCTATCCAGTCACGCCAAGCAAAGCCGAAGTGACCAAGCCTGTCAATCGACAGTGCCTCTCAACACGATTTCGCAACATTGCGGAACGCGAAGGCGCGGAATTACCCGACCCAATCGGCTATCTGTGCCGCCACTTCGTTTGCCGCGCGGTTGAGCGCGGGGCCAAGGTCTGAAGGTTCGGGATCAACCCCTGGCACGGTGCTTTCAAATCGCCGCGTCTCGATCCGCCCGCCCGGCAGCCACTTCATCGCCTCGAACCGCACAACGGCCTCGCGCGTGCGGGCATCGAAGCCCATGGCAAGCAGCTGCCCGCCCACGCGCATACCGGTCGTGGCGCGGTCCGTTTCCACCACCAGCCCCTTGCTGCGCGCGCGCAGCGTATCGGCCAGCAAGTGCTGAAACGCGCGGGCCGGCCGCTCGACCCAATGCGTGCCCTTGATATAGGCCACGTTCGCCGCGTCGATCTGCACTGGAATGCGCAGCACCGAAACTGCCGCCGCCGCCGTCGGCTCCAGCACCACTGTCGCCTCGTGCAGCGTGCCGCTGGCTGTTATGCCCGCAGGCGGCACGGCCTGCGCAGTCAGGCTGAGGAACGAACCCGGCGGCTTTGCGCCGATGCTGACACAGCCCGCCAATCCGGCGTTCAGCGCCGCCAGCAGGGCAAGTCTGGAACAAAGGCTTCGGGTCATGCTGGCGCTCATGGCTTGTAATCCGGCAGTCTGGAGCTTCCCACGACGCTGCCGATGCCGCGATCGCCGATCTTGTCGGTCATCTCCCGGATCGATCGCGAAGTCGCCTCGATATCGCGCACTGCCGCTTCGAAGGCGGGCAGAGTGCGATCGTTGAATTGCTTTGCTGCCGGCCGTGTCTCGTTCATCGTGGCCTGAAGCGAATCCGCCGCCGCCTGCGCCGATTTGAGCGTTGCGCGCAGCTGCTTAGCAAAGCCGTTTGCCGGATCGTTGATCGAAGCGTCGGTTGAACTGGCCAGCTTGTCCACGCTCGCCAGCGTCGTCGTCGCCTGCTTCAGAGTCAGTTGCAGTTCGACCAACGCAGTCTTCACCTCGGGCGAGGCACCCGCAAGATTCCCGGTCAGCTGATCGGTATGAGCCAGGATATTGGCAAACGCCTTCTGGTTCTCATCCGAAAGGACCATCGTCAGCCGCTCGCTCAGCGTTGCGAGCCGTTCGAGCAGCAGCGGCGCGTTCGAAAGGATTTCGCCCAGCCCGCTGCGCTTGGTCGGGATCACTGGTGCGCCGCCTGGGCCCTGCTCGCTGATCGGCGGCGCGCCCTTGATCGCGCCGGCCAGCTGGATCGTTGATACGCCGGTGAAGCTGCCCTGCAGGC
>JAIXYF010000289.1 GCA_027490345.1 Novosphingobium sp. | reverse complement strand
CGTTGATCGGGGCCGGGTTGCTTGCCGCCATCGCGCTGCGCAACCAGGCGGCCTATTTCTATCTGCCCAGCGAACTCGCGGCCAAACCGCCTGAGGCGGGGCGCGCGGTGCGGCTGGGGGGTATGGTCGAGAAAGGCTCGATCAAAACGATGCCGGACGGGGTGACGATCAACTTCATGGTCAAGGACGACAAGAGCCGTGTGCCGGTGCGTTTCTCCGGGATCACGCCGGATCTCTTCGTCGAAGGTTCGGGCGTGGTCGCCGAAGGGCGGATGGAGGGCGGCACGTTCGTTGCCGACAATCTCTTGGCCAAGCACGACGAGAAATATGTCCCGCGCGAAATGAAGGACATGAGCACGCAGCAGGCCAAAGCCGTGATCGCGGAGACGAAATGATCGCTGAACTGGGTCTTGCAATGCTGTGGATGGCCGCCGCGCTGGCGGTGCTGCAGCTGATTACCGCCGCGCTCGCGCTGCGCCCTGCCACGGCGCATCTGGCAGGCGTGGTGCGCCCCGCCGCGATCCTGCAGGGCGCACTTGTCGGGTGTGCTTTTGCGGCGCTGGTCTGGCTGTTCCTCAACACCGATCTTTCGGTCAAGCTCGTGGCCGACAACAGCCATTCGGCCAAGCCGTTCATATTCAAGCTTGCGGGCACATGGGGCAACCACGAAGGCTCGATGCTGATGTGGGTGACGATCATGAGCCTGGCGGGCGGATTTGTCGCGCTCGTCGAAAAGCGCCTGCGCGAAGAGACGCTGATTGCCACGCTGGCGGGGCAGGCCTTCGTCAGCCTCGGCTTCTATGCCTTTCTGCTGCTGGCCTCGAACCCGTTTCAGCGTTTGCCAGAACCGGCACCCGAAGGCGCCGGCCTTAATCCGCTGCTGCAGGATGTCGGCCTCGCGTTCCATCCGCCCACGCTCTATGTCGGCTATGTCGGGCTCTCGATCGCGTTCAGCTTTGCCGTGGGCGCGCTGATCACCCGCGATGTCGGCCCGGCCTTTGCCCGCGCGATGCGGCCCTGGGTGCTGGGCGCATGGATTTTCCTGACGCTGGGCATCACCGCCGGTTCCTATTGGGCCTATTACACGCTCGGCTGGGGCGGTTGGTGGTTCTGGGATCCGGTGGAAAACGCCTCGCTCATGCCCTGGCTGGCCGCCACTGCGCTGCTTCATTCGTGCAGCGTGCTGGCTGCGCGCAATGCGCTGCGCACATGGACCGTAATGCTGGGCGTGATCGCGTTCTCGATGTCGATGGTCGGCACGTTCCTCGTGCGCTCGGGCATTCTCACTTCGGTTCACGCGTTCGCGGTCGATCCCACGCGCGGTTCGTTCATCCTTGGCCTTCTGGCGATCTATATCGGCGGCGCGCTGGTGCTGTTCGCCCTGCGCGCCAGCACGGTGACGGAAGGCGCGCGCTTTGCCGTGCTCAGCCGCGAATCCGCGCTCGTGTTCAACAACGTGATGCTTTGCGGCATTCTCGGCATCGTCCTTGTCGGCACGCTCTATCCGCTGCTGACCGAGGCGATGGGCGTCAAGGTTTCGGTCGGTCCGCCTTATTTCAACCCGGTTTCGGCAGTGTTCGCGATTCCGATGATGCTGGTCATGGCCGTCGGCCCGGTGCTGCGCTGGCGCGAGGATACGGGCGGGCGGATCACCTGGCAGGTGGCGATCCCGGCGCTGGTCATGGCGGCGGCGCTGCTGCTGGTCGAGCTGCTGTTTGCGCCGATCAATCTGCTGCCCGCGTTGGGTCTGGCCATTGCGCCGGGCCTTGCTGTGGCCTCGCTCCAGCCGCTGTGGGGCCGCAATCTGCGCCGTACGCCGCTGCCCACCTATGGCATGGTCATCGGCCACCTCGGCATTGCCGTGGCGCTGTTCGGCATGGCTAGCGAAGGCGCTTTTTCCACAGAGCGGCTGGCCGCGATGAACCCCGGAGACAGCCAGCAGGTCGGCCCATTCAAGGTCAGCCTGCAGTCCATCGGCCCGGTGGCAGGCCCGAACTGGACCGCCCTCCAGGCGACGGTGTCTGCCAGCTATGCAGGCGGCGCGCCGGTGCTGCTGCGCCCGCAGGCGCGCACCTTTGCCAACCCCCCCGGCAACCGCACCGAAAGCGCGCTGCTCACACGCTGGAACGGCCAGCTCTATGCGGTGCTGGGTGAAGAGGGCGAAGACGGCCGCTGGCAGATGCGCTTCTGGTGGAAGCCGTTCGTGCCGATGATCTGGTATGGCGGCGTGCTGGTTGCGCTGGGCGGCTTGCTGGCCCTGCTGGGCCGCGTCGCGCGCGATGTGAAGCGGCTGGTGGCGACCGACAAGATTGCCTTCCGCCGCGAAAGGCAGGGCCGATGAGCGCGCCGGAAACAAGCCCATCCGAAGCACGCGCCGCCAAGCGCCCCGGCCTTGCCGTCTGGCTTCCGCTCGGTCTGTTTGCCGCGTTCCTCGCGCTGGTGATGGTCGGCCTGTTCTGGCCGGCGGACCGCGAGGTTTCGAGCGCATTCATCGGCAAGCCGCTGCCCGCCTTCGATCTGCCGCCCGCGAGCGATGACCGCCCCGGCCTTGCCACGGACGTGTTCAAGCAGGGCAAGCCGCGGCTCCTCAATGTCTTTGCCAGCTGGTGCGTGCCTTGCGCGGTGGAAGCTCCGCAACTGGCTGCGCTAGCGCAGCAGGGCGTGGCGATCGAGGGCGTGGCGCTGCGCGACCGGAAGGACGATCTCGCGCGCTTTCTGGCGCAAAACGGCAACCCTTTCACGCGGATCGGCAAGGATGACCTGAGCCAGGTGCAAATTGCCATCGGCTCTTCCGGCGTGCCCGAAACCTTCGTTGTCGATGGCAAGGGGATCATCCGCTATCAGCATATCGGCGATCTGCGGCCCGAGGACGTGCCCATGATCCTGCGCAAGTTGGCCGAGGCTGGGCAATGATACGTATGCTTGTCCTGTGCTTGCTCGCATTGCTGGCGCTGGCCCAACCCATTTCCGCGCAAGACC
Organism: Novosphingobium sp.; assembly: GCA_027490345.1. Lineage (GTDB taxonomy): Bacteria > Pseudomonadota > Alphaproteobacteria > Sphingomonadales > Sphingomonadaceae > Novosphingobium. The sequence continues at coordinate 385 of JAIXYF010000289.1, read as the reverse complement.
GGCTGCCGCCTGCGCCGCTGGCCTACAAGCAGCTTGCCGATCCGGTGCAGGAGCGCAAGGCGCAGGCGCTGATGGAGACGCTGCGCTGCCTCAAGTGTCAGAGCCAGTCGATTTCCGATTCGGATGCGCCGATGGCTGGAGACATGCGCCATCAGGTGCGCACGCGCATCGCCGCCGGAGAGGAGCCCGAGGCGATCCGCCAGTGGCTGATCGAGCGCTATGGCGATTACGTCAGCTATACCCCGCAAGTGAAGCCGCTGACCTGGCCGCTCTATGCCGCGCCGCTGGCCTTTCTGGCGCTGGCGGCCGTGCTGCTGCGCGGGCGGTTCCGCAGGAGCAAACGCACATGACCTGGGTTCTGATCCTGCTGATCGCCGTGCTTGTG
>JAIXYF010000402.1 GCA_027490345.1 Novosphingobium sp. | reverse complement strand
GTGAGCCGTCCGCTTGCCGCACTTTGAGCGTCACCACCTCCTGACGGAAGGGTTTGGTGGCAGAGCCGATCCGGTAGGCCGGCGGGGCTCCGTCCTGCTGCACCACCTCTTCGGCAAATTCATCGACGTTATCAATGCCGCTGGTGGTGTGCATCCAGCCTGCCTTGGCGTTGAAGCCCTGATAGATGAAGAACTGCCCCCATGTGGCCGCGCCATAGGCGTTGAGGCCCTCATCGCTGCGCACGTGCTGTTCGGCGCGGAAATAGAAGCTGGTGTGCGGATTGATCAGCAGCAGCGCGTGGCCCTCTGCGGTGTGCGAGGGAGCGATGGCAATGCCGTTCGATCCTGCCGGTTCCTTGAGGCGGCGGCCCAGTTCCTCGTCGGTCATCGCCAGCTTGCGGCGGCCATAGAACGCCTCGATCTGCGAAAGCGCGATGTGTTCGATATTGCCGCCGATGCTGCCTTCGGTGAAGCTGAGCGCCATCCACGGCTCGAAGCGCGTGAGGACTTTTGGTTTAACCTGGGGGTGATCGGCAAGATAGGCGTTGAGCCCGGCGGCCCACGCATCCATCAATTTGCGCAGCCAGGCGGGGCTTTGCGCATATTCGGTTTCAAGCGCGGCCGGGTTCACCCACAGCCGCTGGCGCAGATCCTGCCACAGTGCCGCGTCCCCTTCGGCTTCGGCAAGGCGGCCAAGGCTGGCAAGGTAGTTTCGCTCGATCCGGGGGAAGTCGTCTTCGGCCTGCGCGTACATCATGCCGAGAACGGCATCGGCATCGGTGCGGCCGTGGATATGCGCGATTCCCCATTCATCGCGTTCGATTTTCGCTTCGCCGACTATTTCGGATGTTTTCCCGAACGAATTGAGCGGGAATGCACCGATGAATAGTGCCGAAACTGCGATGGTCAGTTCACGCTTCAAGGCTTCCTCCTGCTCGGTTATTCGGTATTTGATTGCCAAGGACTCGGAATAAAACGTTCTTATCAATCAGCCTGCAAAGGGTCGATTTCGGTTTCTGACTGGGACTTTAAACATCGAGGTTGCTGGCCTTAGGGCTGTTGCACAGGTTTTGTACTTAAAACGTTCTTCGGCATCCCCTGCGCATATGGCTTCAAGCCTAGGAGATGCACGATTGGGATTACAGGCACTACCGGCACCGGACTAGACCGTGCCATCGATCTGATTGCAAACGATTACGCCTTCAACATGCGCTTGTCCGGCGCAGCGATCCGCGAAGGCGCGGCGGCGGCGGACGTGATGAACGGCCTGATCGTACGCGCCATCCGCTCGCTCGGCCTGGCCAACGATGGCGAAATCACCACTCCGGACATCCATTCGATCAATTCCACCTTGCGCACAACGGGCCTCGCCAGGTTCACCACGCTCTATGGCACCGACAAGGACAGGGGTAGAGACCGGCTTCCAGCCTGTAGCCGGTGAAGGCGCGCTAACGCGCCTGTTCGCGGACGCCGGGGTCGATCGGATGCTCGGCAGTCTCTACAGCCTCGCTGTTGAAATCAAGGACGGTCATGTTACCTCGCCGCAGAACCACTGTGGCGCAGCCCGACGGTAACGGGGACCGGGTGGCCGATTTCGTGCTCAGACAGCGCAGTGGTTCGTACCGGGCTGGGCGTATCTCGCGTGAAGCCCGGTGGCGAGCGCCCTGAAGGCACGCTTGAGATCACCATGATATCGCCGGCCTGCAGGCCCGGGTTCCCTTGCAGGACAGCGAGCATGACTTGGGCTTCCCCGCCGACCCCGTCGATATCGAAGTACAGTGTGCTGGTTGTGCTGTCGAAGATCAGGTGCTGGTCGGCGGTCGTGGCGGCGGTGCCAAAGGCCAGATCGGTCTCGATCAGATATCCATCGCGGGCCGCATACCAGCCAAATGGATCCCTGATCCCCAGAACGTCCCGACCGCTTGCAAAATCTGTAATGACCGTGGTGCCGCGGCGCGTGCCGTTCCTTTGTCAGCGCTTCGATACCGTTCAGTGTCTGGTCGCCGGTGGTTGCCGTGCTAACAACAAACTCGATGCTCTTCGCACTGTAGGCCATCGTTCCCCCGAACAAACATCAGCAGATAAACTTACTCACGCAATTGAGCCATGTTTGGTGGGATTGTGACCAGCGCTAAACGTGCGCGGGATAGCAGCGCACCACGCAAAAGGGGCGCCTGTTGCCAGACGCCCCTTTTGCTATCCGGTCGGGATAAGTGCCGTACTCAGGCGTCCGCTTCGGCGGAGTCCTCAAGCAGATCGGCCGGGATTTCACCGGGCTCTGCATTGGGATCATAGGCTTCGGTAAAGCCGCCTTCTTCGTTGTCGAACATGGCATCGATCACGTCGACGCCCTGCGATTGCAGCGCGGCTTCATCGGCCGAGCGGGCGACGTTGACCTTGACGGTAACGCTCACCTCGGGATGGAGCGAGACCTTGACGGTCGAGATGCCGATGGACTTGATCGGGCGTTCCAGCACGACCATGGCCTTCGTCACCTTGGCGCCCTGTTCGACCAGCGCGTCGACGATGTCGCGCACCGAAACCGAACCATAGAGCTGGCCGGAGTTGGACGAGGCGCGGATCAGCACCACTTCCTTGCCTTCGACATTGCCGGATTCGAGCTTGGCCTCTTCGCGGCGCGCTGCGTTGTCGGCTTCGATCTGCGCACGGCGCGATTCGAAGACCTTGCGGTTGGCTTCGTTGGCGCGAAGCGCCTTTTTGTTGGGCAGCAGGAAGTTGCGGGCATAGCCGTCCTTGACGGTGACAACGTC
>JAIXYF010000222.1 GCA_027490345.1 Novosphingobium sp. | reverse complement strand
GCGACGTTGACGATGGAGCCCTTGCCCGCGCTCAGCATCTGGCGGCCGAAGGCTCGGCAGAGGAGGAAGGGGCCTTGCAGGTTCACCGCCATCATCTTCTGCCACTGATCGAGGGTGGTCTCCTCGGCGGGCTGGATCAGACTGATGCCGGCGTTGTTGACGAGGACAGACGCACCGCCGCAATCCTTGGCGATGCGCGCGGCCATGTCTTCAACGAAGGCCTCGCTGGAAACATCGCCGCTGATGCCGATGGCGTGCGCGCCGATGGATGCGGCCTGCGCGGAAACATCCTGCATATCGGTGAGGACGACGCGGTATCCGGCGGCGGCAAGGCGGCGGGCGGTGACGAGGCCGAGGCCCTGTGCGGCGCCGGTGACGATTGCGGTTTTCATGAAGGCTTCCTCGATTTTCAGGATGACAAGGCGGCGCTTAGCGCGCTGCAAAGAAGGCAGGATAGGCCGAGCGCCAGAAATCGCACTGGTACTCTGTCCATGCGTCAATCGGGCGGATCCCACCGGGGGCAAAGCGCATCACCGATCCGGGGTGGGTTGCAGGCCATTCCTGAGGCGTGGGATTGCCGCGCAGGAAGGCGGCCCAGCTGGTCACGATCACATCCGCCAGCGCCTGCGATGCGGGGGCAAGATCGGGCGCGGTCATTGCGGCGGTGTTGGAAAAGCCGGGGAACAGTGCGTTGAGTTCAGCAGAGTGGACCGCGCCCAGATTGAAGCCGGGCTCGGGGCTGATGGGGATCGAAACGCCGCGCACGGGGACGGTGCGATCCGCATATTCCCATTGGAACACCGGGGTGTGCGCGGCCAGCAGGCGGCTGCTTTCCAGCATCAGACAATGGGTGATACCGATGCCGGGCATGAAATCGCTCATCAGCGAGCCCAGCGTTTCGGCGGGATGTTCACCGGACTTCAGCGGATAGCGCTCCAGGATCTGATCGGCCTTTTCGCCATAAATGTCGCGCACGGCGAGGGGATAGGTTTCCGCCGTGATCCTTGCGCCGCCCTGCACATCATAGCCTACATAGAGGCGCATTTCATCGCGTGTGAAGCCGAAGAGGATCGGCACGCGGGCGAAATCACCCGCCTGCAGCGCCGCGCGCGTGGGGCGCAGGATCGTGGCGCGGCCGGAGCCGGAACCGACAAACGGCGCGAAGGCGAGAAGCTCGCCGCTCGCCGCGCGGGCACCGGCGGCAATGAGGGCTTGCGGTTCGATGGCCTTGAGGCAGGCAAGGCGGGCGGCGGGATCCTTGGCCGGATCGGAGCACCCGGCTTCTTTCGCCACTTTGGCGGCGAAGGCCTCGGCCTGCGGCAGCGCGCGCAAGGGGGCGGCGCAAGCGCTGCTCTGGATGATGGCGCGGCGGAACAGGGTGCGCGTTTCGTCCGGGGCCATGAGGTGCATGCAGACGGAGGCCGCACCGGCAGATTCGCCCGCCAGCGTGATGTTTTCAGGATCGCCGCCGAAGGCCGCGATGTTCGCCTTCACCCAGCGCAGGGCCAGGCGCTGGTCTTCGAGGCCAAGGACGCGGCCTGCGCCCGGCGTTCCGGCGGGCGGGGCCATGAAGCCGAACACGCCGAGGCGGTAGTTCACGCTGACGACGACGGCGTCCATGCCCTGCGCCAGCCGGTCCAGCCGGTAGAGCGAGGCCGCGCCGCCGACGAAAGCGCCGCCGTGAATCCACACGAGGACGGGGCGCTTGGCGGCAGCTTTGGTGGTGGGCAGGCTGATGTTGAGCGTGAGGCAGTTTTCCTCGTCGCTGCGTTCAGTGAGGCCGTAGCGCGCAGCCTGCGGGCAGGCCCCGCCGAAGTGCATGGCGGGGAGGACGCCTGCCCAAGGCGCGGCGGGCCGAGGCAGGCTCCAGCGCGCGTCGCCGGAAACCGGGGCGGCATAGGGGATGCCGCGAAATTCGAGCACGCCGCCCCGCACAAAGCCTTCGACCTTGCCCGAGGCGGTGGTGATGACTTGACCTTGCGGTGCGGACTGGGCGGCGAGCGGCGCAGCCAACACAAGCGCCATGACGGCGAGCAGGGCGCTCCAGCATTTTCCAAGCATCGGCAAAGGTCCAATCCGGTTTCGCGCCTGTTGGTACGCAAGGGACCGCGAGTTGCAAGTGCCGTGAATTGCGCTCTCATTTTTGAGGGCCGGGAATTTGAGCAAGGTCAAAGCCCGCATGGGGTGTGGCGGGTCATCATCCATGCTGGACGAGGATGATGACGGAAGGCCCCGCGATGGAAGCGCTGGAACGGATTGACGCGACGAGCCCGGAAACGCTCCAGAACCCCTACCCCTATTACGACCGGCTGCGGCGCGAGGCGCCGGTGTTCCGCGATCCCAAGACGGGGATCGTTTCAGTCTCGACGTATGAGCTGGTGCTGGAGGTCAACAAGAAGCCCAAGGTCTTTTCGAGCGACTTTTCCGCGCTGCTGAGTTCGGGTGGATCGGGTGCGTTCGATGCCGAGGAGACGGCGATCCTGAACGAGGGAATGCCGCGCCGCAACACGATGCTCACCGCCGATCCCCCGCAGCATTCGCGCTACAAGCGGATCGCGATGCACGCGCTGCCGCTGAGCCGGGTCAACGCGATGGCGCCCTATGTGGCCGAAGTGACCAATGGCCTGATCGACCGGTTCATCAAGCAGGGCGAGGTCGAGTTCAAATCACAGTTTGCCGAAATG
>JAIXYF010000430.1 GCA_027490345.1 Novosphingobium sp. | reverse complement strand
TCCATCGGCAACTTTGCGCTCGCTGAAATGCAATCGGCTGAACACGCAGCCTGTGCGAGCGGTGAGGTGAAAAGCGCTGCTTCGGGATTGAGCAACGTCGTGAGCTCATCGTCCTGCCAGAGCGGATCGACCTCGCTCAGATAGGCCACATCAAAGGAACTCGCCTCGAGGCAAAGGAAATCCGTGACCACCTCCAGCCAGTAGAGCAGCGGGTAGATGTAGTAATGGACGTGGTACTTGGCGCTGTTCTGGGCCTGACCGCCGACCTGCGAAGAATCCGAGGCATAGCCGTTGCCAATCGAGAAGCCCGGATTGAGTTTGATCCCCCCGAGATTGGGGAAGCACCAGGGCTTGGTCGTGACGTCGACAAGCCGCACCGGCTCCCAGAAACCCATCGCGAGACCAATGCGCGGAACAGGTGTGCCGCACGCGCAGATCGGGAGATCGGGATTCTTGGTGTCCGCCCGGGAGGACGGCCAGATCTTGAGAGAGCCGAGCGAAAGCGGGAACATGCATCCCCAGCACACATCGGTGACAGGATTGACGAAGCTGCCCGAGCATCGGCCCGGCCCGGTTGGAAGACCTTGAGCCGTTGCCGGCGTCGCCAGCGCGGCTACCAGCAGAGCCAAGATGGGAGCCACGAGCCTAAGCAGCATCTTGGTCCTCCCTGCCCTGCATGAGCCAGGCATCGTCGGCCGCATTCTTGGCCTTCAACCAGAGCCAGCCTTGAACGATGACAAAGGTGAAGGTGGCGCCCAGCCAGGGAAACGCCAGGGGTCGTGCCAGCGTGCGAAGCTCCCCAAAAAAGAGCACTGTTGCGGCGAGCACCGCGCAGCCCATGATCACCCGAACGCGAGCGCCGCGCAGCGTCGGGGTTTCGGGGGCCGCGAGCGGCACAGGCAAAAGATCGCGCCACCCGGTCATGTCGGCTGACCCTTGCGGCGGATCACATGCTCGGTGACGAGAAGCAAATCGCCCTTGCGCTCGACAACGGCGGGCGTGTGGCGGATCCCGAAATGGGTCGTCAGACGCCCGTCTTGGTCGAAGTAGAAGCGCCGGCGATGCGTTTGCATCTGGGTGAACGGCGAGCCGTCGACGAAGATTATCTTGGCCGCTTCTTCGCCTCCCCGCTGCATGGCCCATGCGAGCTCTGCAGAATCGTTGCCGTTGATGAAGACGAGCTTCTTCGAAAGGCCCGACAGGGCCAGCGGATTGACGCGCTGACCTGCAACCGCAGTGAGATTGCCCCTGTGGTCACGAATGTCGTTCTCCACCACGATGGCTGGATCGAATTCCCAACTGCGAACTTCGGTTGCAGCTGCAATGCCGGAAACCGGCACAGGCTGCATCACCCGCTGCTTGACCTTGTCCGCGAACTGCCGGTTGAGCGCGTCGAGCTTGCCACTCGCCTGCGCGGCATCGAGGCGGGTCTTGATCACGGCCAGGAGGTCAGGCTCGATAACGGGCCAGGTCTGACCCATCTGACCGTGATCGACGCCCGCGCGAATGGGCGACATGGGCGTGCCTGCACCGATCGCGAACGGCGCCAGCAGCGCAAGAAGGATCCCACGCTTCACAGGATTGCCCTTCCGGTGCCGACGAGACGGTCGCGGCAGACAAAGCCGATATGCGCGTAGCGGCTGTCGAACCCGTCCTTGTGCGAGGTCGCGGCAAAAATGCACCCCTTTGGCACTATCCCCAGCGGGCCTTCCTCGAGCCGGTCGCCGCGCTTGGTTGCAGGCTTTAGCGATGCGATCCGCTGACCATTGACGAGGACGTCTGCGCCGCGCCGCGTCACGACATCTCCCGGAAGACCGACCGCGATCTTCGCAAAGGGAGGAGGGTTGGTGCCGAAGTACTTGGCCGTCATCCAGTCATGGCCTGGATGAAAGATCACGTAGTCACCACGCTTCGGAAAGCTGCCGCTTTCGACGAGGAAGGCCCAGTTCGGAAGTGAGTCCGAAGCATTGATCATCAGGGCGTGCGTTCCGCTCCACCGGGCAAGTGCGCTGAACCCCATCGCGAGGGCGCTCAGCGCGGCGATGGCTGCGAGCTTCTGCGCCAGCGACAGGCGCTTGGACTCAGTGCGCTCCACCGCCCTGCCCTCCGCCATTCGCGGCCATGAAGGCCTGCATCTCGGATTCGACCCGGGCGGCATTCGCTGCGGAGCCCTTTGGTCTCACTCCCGATCCCATGCCTTGCATCGCTTGGGCAGGCGTCGGCCGCGGGACCTTGGCATAGACGGCAGCCTTCACGCTTTGCGTCACGTCCGGCACGTTGCCGCCAACGATGGCCTCGTGAACCAGCACGACCTTGCCGCTTTTGGAGAGGCTGGCGACCGTTTCATCAAGTGCCGCCATGAAGACGGCCGTCTCACGTGCAGCCGTGGTTTCGTCCGCACTCGAACGGGACTGCGCCTGAAGATATTCGCCGATGATCCCCTGAAGCTGCAGCTGGACGAACTCCTGCCTCGAGTCCGGCGACGATGCGATATTCCGTGTCACCCAGGCGCCCCAGATGAACATGGTGATGCCCGCTGCAAGCAAGACAAGTTCCCGCGGCGACATGCCAGCAAACCGGCGTTGCAGTAGCGAACCGGTCGGCTTTCGTGCCGGGGCCGCCGCTGGAAGCAGCTCATCAAACAGGTCTCTCATTGGTCTTCTCCCGTGAGGTCCGTGATGGGGATGAAGGCAGCGCGAAGGCTCGCGCGGCGAAAGAAGGCGGTCAGCGCAAAAACGATGACGAAGATCGCCAGCACGATGGCTTCGAACTCACCCCGGCGGGCGGCGTCCGCAGCGGAAAACCGGGATGCAAGATTGCCGAGTTGCAACATCAAGCCTGCGAAGGTGAAGCCGCCGAGGGCCAAGAACACGAGCAGCCCTGCACCGATCGCCGCAAGCAGGGTCGTTGCGCCCCACCCTGCAAGGCGTAAGGCCACAAACAGCGCATCCTGGCCGCGCTGGACAAAATCGGCCCTTTGTTGAGGACGAGACAACGCCATCATTCCGCCGCCTCCGCCTGCTGGTACCCTTCGGGAAATGCGACGGCCTCGATCGCGTCGTGCATCGGCAGCCCGCGCTCGATGTAAGCCTCGATCCGCGCGAAGACGTCAGGGCTCGATGAGTAGAGTGCTGCCGAATAGCGGTCGAGGACGAGCCGTCCGATGCTTTCGGTGTCGGGTCCGCGGATGAAGATGTCCGAATAGTCGGTACCATTGCGCTTCAATGAGCGCAGGAGTGCCTCGGTGAGATTGT
>JAIXYF010000007.1 GCA_027490345.1 Novosphingobium sp. | reverse complement strand
CCGGCGATGTGCAGCTCACCATGCTGCAAAAGCACAAGCCGGCGGGCGCTGTGATCGTCTCCACCCCGCAGGACTTGGCGCTGATGGATGCGGCCCGCGCGATCCGCCTGTTCGAACAGGGCGAAGTGCCGCTGATCGGGATGGTCGAGAACATGGCGGGCTATGTATGCCCGCATTGCGGCGAAAGCAGCGATCCCTTCGGGCAAGGCGGGGCGGAAGCGGCGGCCATGACGATGGGCCTGCCCTTCCTTGGCCGAGTACCGCTGAACCTTGCCATCCGCCAATCGAGCGATGCGGGTGAACCCTCGGCGGCGGGCGATGGCCCAGAAGCCGCCATCTTCGCCGGGATCGCGCGGCAAGTGCTGGCCTGGCTGGACGCGCCAAAGGGATGAGGCTGGGCGCATGAGGCTCACCAGGCGCGGGCTGCTGATCGGCGCGGGCGGCGCGGGCGCGCTGATCGCGCTCTTCGCGCTCGCGCCGCGCCGCTATGCCAGCGCGCTGGTGGCCGGGCCGGGCGAACACGTGTTCGACAGCTTCATCCGCCTTGCCGCCGATGGCGCGATCAGCGTGGCCGTGCCGGTCTGCGAAATGGGCCAGGGCATCACCACGCTGATGGCGCAGATCGTCGCGGTCGAACTCGGCGCAGACTGGAAGCGCGTGGGCGTGGAGCCTGCGCCTGCCAGCCCGGTCTATGGCGATCCTGTGCTGGCCGCGCGCTGGGCTCCGTTATGGCAGCCACGCTACCTTCCCGCGCTGGCCGATAGTCCGGATGACTGGCTGGCGCGTGTGCATGCCGAGCGCGAGCCGCTGATGATCACCGCCGAAGGCACCGCGCTGGCCGCCTTCGAGGCGCCCTTGCGCGCCGCAGCGGCGGGGCTGCGGGCGATGCTGATGCAAGCGGCGGCGGCGCAGTGGAACGTCGGCTGGGAAACGCTCGACACCGCTGGGCACTTCGTGGTGAACGGCAAGCAGCGTATCGCCTTCTCAGCGCTCATCACGGATGCGATGGCGTATGATCCGCCCGATCCCCCGGTCTTGCGTGCGGAGCCTGCCAGGGAGCGGCCCGGGCAGTTTCCCGCTGGCGCAAAGCCGCGCTTTGCCCGGCTTGATCTGCCGCCCAAGATCGATGGGAGCTTCGTTTTTGCCGGAGACGTGCGCGTGCCCGGCATGGTCCACGCCGCCATCATCCACGGGCCGCAGGGCGATACGGTGCTTTCCAGCTTCGACCGCAAGGCTGCGGACACAGTTCCCGGCGTCGTCGGCGTCGTCGAGGGTAAACGTTGGGTCGCCGCGGCAGCCGGGACATGGCACGCGGCGCACAAGGCCGTGCTGGCCTTGGAGCCGCGCTTTCGCGCAGCCGGGCGGATCGCGGATTCGTCGGCGCTGGAAACCCGCATCGACACCGCGCTGCGAACCGGCGCGGCAACTCGTATCCTGGCCGAGGGCAATCCCGATGCCTTGCTCGCCAAACCCAGCCTCACCGCGCGCTATGATGTGGAGGCGGCGCTCCACGCCCCGCTCGAAACCGCCACGGCCACTGCGCGGCTGACCGGCGACAGGCTTGAATTGTGGCTGGCCACGCAGGCGCCCGAACTGGTGCGGCGCCTTGCCGCGCGCGCCGCCGGCGTGCCGCGCCGCAAGGTGGTCGTCTATGCCATGCACGCCGGCGGCAGCTTCGATGCCCGGCTCGATGCCCGCATTGCCGTGGAAGCGGTGACCATCGCCAAGACCCTTGGCCGCCCGGTGCAGCTGATGTGGTCGCGCTGGGAGGAATCCCTCGCAGGCTATCCGCGCACGCCGCTTTCGGCGCTGCTCTCGGCCTCGATCGGGCCGGACAAGCGCCAGCTGCTGGGCTGGCGCACGCGGCTGGCGCTTCCCGCCACCGCGATTGAGGCGGGCGCGCGCCTGCTAGACGGAATGGATGCAGCAGAGGCGCAGGCGGCGGCCAAGGGCCGCGCAGATCCGCTGGCCTGCGAAGGGGCGATGCCGCTTTATGCGATCCCCGAACGCGCGGTCGATCACGTGCCGGTCTCGCTCCCGCTGCCCACCGCGCGGTACCGGGGCAATGCCCATGCCTACAGCGCGTTCATCACCGAGAGCTTCATCGACGAATGCGCGCATTTCGGCGGTGCGGAGCCGCTGTCGTATCGCATCGGCATGCTCAGCGGCCAGCCGCGTTTGGCGGCCTGCCTCGTCGGCGCGGCGCGGATGGCGATGTGGGGCGGCGGGGCGGATGCCTCGGGGCAAGGCATCGCCTGCCACCGCATGGACCTTGCCGCGCCCGAAGGCACGCGCAGCGGGTTCATCGCGGTCGTTGCCACTGCCCGGCAGGAAGAAGGCGCGATCCGGGTGGACCAGCTTTCGGCGTGGGTCGATATCGGGCGGATCGTGAACGTCGATCTTGCGCGCCAACAAGTTGAAGGCGGCATGCTGTTCGCGCTGGCACAGGCCATCGGCGGCAGCACCGGCTATGCGGCGGGCCTGCCGACAGCGGGGCGTCTTGCGCAATTGGGCCTGCCGCTGCTTGCTGATTGCCCGAAGGTTGATATTGCATTTGCCGAGTCGGACGAGCATCCATTCGATCCCGGCGAACTTGCGACCGCTGCGGTCGCACCTGCCATTGCCAACGCGCTGTTTTCTGCCACAGGACTGCGCTTCCGCCGTCTCCCTCTGCTTTCTGAAGGCCTCTGATCAGCGCCATGGACCAACCTGCCGACCATCCCCGGATTATCACCGGCAAGATCGGGGTGCTGCTGGTCAACCTCGGCACGCCTGAT
>JAIXYF010000159.1 GCA_027490345.1 Novosphingobium sp. | reverse complement strand
TTGCAGGGATTGTTGATCTGCGGGCAGTTGGAAACGACGACGATCACATCCATCTCGGCCTTGAGATCGACCGTCAGGCCGGGCGCGGAAATGCCGTCGACGATGCCGAGCGCGCCGTCTGCTTCCACTGGCACGTTCATGAAGAAGTTGATGTTGGCCACGATATCGCGCTTGCCGCGTCCTTCGGTGAGATTGGCTTCAAGGAAGTTTTCGACGCAGGCGTGCTGGGCCTTGGTGTGGTGGCCATAGCGCAGCGTGTTGCTCTCGCAGCTGCAGGCGCCGCCGATGGTGTCGTGGTATTCGACCGTGGTGGCGGCGATGGTCATCATCGGGCGCCCTTCGTTCGAACGAAGCACGGTGCCGGTGTGCAGAAACAGGTTGCCCTGCGCCGCGACGGTATCCTGCGCCGAATAGCGCTCGGTATCGTCGGCTTCGCTGTAAAGCAGGAAATCGACGGCCTGGTTGCCTTCAAGGTCGACGATGCGCAGCGTCTGACCCTTCTTGATGTGGTGTATCCAGGGGGCGCGGGCGGGGACGACTTCGTCGTGGACGATGGTGTCGGGCAGGCCATCGTGATGCGGATCGCGGTTCTGCATGGGGGGCCTCCTTACCGGCGGTAATAGTCTTCGACGTTGAGGAAGGCCCGAAGGCCCTCCGGCGTCGCGGTGCGGATGGGATCGTCCTCTGCGGCTACGCGGCCGCGCCAGGCGGTAAGGCGCAGCGGGGTGACGGTGTAGTCGGGCCGCGGATCGAGCACGTGGGGGACGTTGGCGATGACCACGATGACGTCCATTTCGGCGCGAAGGATCACTTCGCGGCCCGGCGTGAACGGGCCGATCTGCGGCAGAATCGTGCCATCATCCGCGATGCGCGCGCCCTTGAACAGGGTGACGGCGGCATGGATATCACGGCGCTGGAGGCCATGTTTGGCCGCGCCCAGAAGGAAGCGGTCACGCCCGTTGGGGCATTGGCCGCTGTTGCGCCCATCGCCATACTTCGCGGCGTTGGTATAGGCGTTGGACGTGCCGGAGAAGGTATCGTGCGTGCCGCCGGTCGTGTCGGCGGTGATGCTCATCAGCACGCGGCCCATGTCCGAAAGCAGCAGCTTGCCAGCGCCCAGATAAGCGTTCCACTGGATCTTCACCGTATCGGCAAAGCTGTAGCGCTCGGTCGGCATTTCGGCGTTGAAGATCTGCAGGCTCGCGCAGGCATCGCCCTTCGTGTCGACGAGGCGCAGGCGGCTGCCGCGTGGCAGGCGGCGCGTGGCATAACCACCGGGCGCCACGGTTTCCTCCCAGAGCAAATCGGTCGCCGGGATGCCCTCGGGCAGATCGGGCGCGGCGGGTGGGAGGATTGGCATGGCCTCGACCACAGTGCCCGCCATGCTGCGAGCATGATCGCGGGCGGCGTTGGGGTTGGCCAAAGTGCCGGACAGTGCCTGTGTCATGCAGCGGCTCCCTGCGGCGCATCGGCTTCCGGCTCGTAGAGCTGGGGAAGGAGCGCGGTGGTGGTGACGAGTTCGAGCTGCTGGACCCCGCGCACGCGGCGCAGCGCATCGGACAGATCCTTGAGGCGGTAGGCAGGCCCCTGCACGAGCAGCACTTCCAGCGACTGGTCATCTTCCAGAAAGACGTGCTGCGAGGAGATCACTTCCTTGAGATAGTGCGCCTGTGTTTGCGCCAGCTGGTGTCGCACGCGGCCGCGCTCGCCTTTGTAGACCAGCGTGATCGTGCCTGCGAGCATCTCGTCGGGCCGGGTAAACGCCTCATGCGCAGCAAGCGCGTGGCGGATCAGTTCGGCCATGAGCTGCGAGCGCGAAGGCAGCTGGCGCTCCATCACCATCATGTCGAGCTTGCGGAACAATTCGGCGGGAAGGCTCATGCTGAGCCTGGCGAGGCCGGGGGTTTCTATCGTCATTGCCATTCCTCTCAGTGCGAGGCCGCGACGGGTTGGGGAGCTGTTTCGGGCGTGGGTGCCGGCACGGGCGGGCCGCGCAAGGGCAGATCATAGACCGCCGTGGCGCCGTAGCGGTGCGGCGCGTGGGGATCATGACGGCGCTTGTCGAGCGCGAGGACGCGGGTGCCCAGCGTGAAGGCTTCCTTGATGTCGTGCGTGACCATCACGATGGTGAGGCCATAATCGCGCCACAGCCGGGTGATCAGGCCGTGCATATCGGCCCGGATGCCCGGATCGAGCGCGCCGAAGGGTTCATCGAGCAGCAGGATGCGCGGCCGCTTGATCAGCGCCTGTGCGATGGCGAGGCGTTGCTGCATCCCGCCCGACATCTGCGCGGGATAGAGGTGCAGGCTATCGGCAAGGCCGACGGCTTCGAGCATCTGCGCGGCCTCGGCCTCAGCCTTGCGGCGGGCGCTGCCGAAGAGGCGCGCGGCCAGCGGCGCGGCGGGGCATTCGAGGCCGAAGGTGACGTTGCCGAGCACGGTCATATGCGGGAAGACCGAATAGCGCTGAAACACGACGCCGCGATCGGGGCCGCATTCCGCCTTGAGCGGCTGGCCATCCAGCAGCACCTGGCCGCGCGCCGGCGCTTCCTGCCCGAGGATCAGGCGCAGCAAGCTGGACTTGCCCGCGCCGGAAGGGCCGATGATCGAGAGGAACGCGCCTTCGGGAACGTCGAGGTTGACCTTTTCGAGCACGACCTTGTCGCCGTATTCGACCCAGACGTTTTTCAGGGAGAGGAGC
>JAIXYF010000100.1 GCA_027490345.1 Novosphingobium sp. | reverse complement strand
GCAGCGCCGGTGCCGGTGCCGCCGCCCATGCCGGCAGCGATGAAGCACATGTGCACGCCTTCCAGCGAACGCTCGATTTCCTCGATCGTTTCTTCCGCAGCGGCGCGGCCCACTTCGGGCCGGGCGCCAGCGCCAAGGCCCTGCGTCATGTCAGGCCCGAGCTGGATGCGGTTGTCCGCGATCGAATTGTTCAGCGCCTGCGCGTCGGTGTTGACCACGACGAAATCGACGCCTTCGATCTTGGCGTTGATCATGTTGGCGATGGCGTTGCCGCCCGCCCCGCCCACACCGATGACGGTGATGCGCGGCCGCAGTTCGTCGATGGCCGGCGGTCCGATGTTGATGCTCATAGCGCTCTCCCGTGCGGGTCTGCGGGGGGCCGGAAATGGAGCCCCGGAAATTGTAACGTTTGCTTTGGCACGGATCGTTTCACCGAATCAAAGCTTCGACAGGTTTTTCCACAAGTAGGAACGGTCTGGAGGCACGGATTCATCAGAAATACTCGCGCATTGCGCGGTAAACGCGCTTCATCAGGCCCATGCCACTGTAGGATTGCGTAGGCCCCCATGTCGGCCCGAGCTTGCGGATATCGACCGGATCGGCTGCAGCATAGAGCATCAGGCCGACCAGCGTGGACGAACTGGGCGTGGCATGACCCGGCGGAAGGCCGAGCATGGTGGGCGGAGAGCCAATGCGCACCGGGCGGCCCAACGCCGCCTGTGCATAGTCTGCCAGGCCCGGCAACTGCGCGCCGCCGCCGGTGATCACCACTTGCTGCCCGCGCTTGCCATTGAAGCCCAGTGCCTTGAGCGCGCGGCCCACCTCATCGGTGAACATGCCCAGCTGCTGCGTGATGACCGAGACGAGTTCGGCGCGCGGAATGCGGTTCTTGTCATCGGCATGGCGCGCCAGCGGACCGCCCTGTTCGGCATCGCCTGGCGCGCTGACCGGCACCATCTCGCGGTGATCGGCCGGGCTCGCCAGAGCAGATCCTGCCATGCACTTGAGCCGCTCGGCCTGAAGGCGCCGGATGCCGAAGGCCGAGGCGATGGCATCGGTGATATCGGCCGAGCCAAACGCGATGGCCTGCATCCCCAGCATGATGCCCCCGAAATAGACCGAAACCGTAGTCACTTCCGCACCGAATTCGATCAAGGCCACACCCAGTTCGCGTTCTTCGGCGGAAAGGCAGGCATGGCCCGCCGCGATCGGCGAACCAACCACGGTTTCAACCCGCAAGTGCGCGTTCTCGACCGTTTCCTTGAGATTGCGCACCGGCGCGCCATCGGCCAGCATCACGTGGATATCAACCGCGAGCCTCTCGGCATGAAGGCCCTTGGGATTGGGCACACCGTCTGCCCCGTCCAGCGTATAGTGCGCGGGCTGAGCGTGGAGCACCGTGCGCCCGTCGGGCTGGATCACCTCGCGCCCGGCAATCAGCAAGTGCTCGATATCGTCGCTTTCGATGCGGCGCCCGCCGATCTCCATCTCGACTTTGGCCGTGGTGCTGGCCAGCCCTGCTCCCGAACAGCCGATCCACACGCTCTGCACGCTGGCATTGGCCATCTTCTCGGCCCGCTCGATCGCATCGCGCACGGAATGCGTGGCGGCAACCATATCGGTCACATAGCCGCGCTTGATCCCCTGCGACTGGCGATGGCCCGAGCCCATGACCACCATCTCGCCGCTTTCGGTCAGGCCGGCAATGATCGCCGATACGCGAAACGAGCCGAGATTGACGGCGGCAAAGACTTTGGTGATGCGAGGCGTTGCCATGGCCAGAATTTCAATCCTGGCCGACTTTGGCGCCGGAAGCCTTGGCGGGTGCGGCAGAAGCGACCGCGCTGCGGGCGGCGGCCGTCTTGGCAGCGGCCGCCTGGGCCTTGGCTGCGGAATCAGCGCGCGCAGCGGCGGTCACGGCTTCGGCGCGGCCGGGCACGCGCATGTAGATCCGGTCGGCGCTGCGCATATCGAAGCTGGCGACCTTGCCGCCCAGCAGGCGGTCTACCCCGTCCATCCGCGCGAACGTCACCAGCGCGCTGGCAGACTTGGCCTCGCCTTCGGGCAGGGCCAGCACCTGGCGGGTCTTGAACGTCAGGTTCCAGCGCCGGTTGCCGATCCATTCGGCCTCCGCCACTTGCGGGCGCAGCGCGGGCGCGGCATCGAGCAGGCGGACCAGTTCCGGCACCCGCGCTTCGGCCTTGTTGCCGGCAAGGACGAGCAGCCCCTTGGCCTTGGCCGGGCTCACCGCTTCCAGCGGATGCCCGGTCTCGTCGATCAGTGTCAGCTTGCCGTCGCGCCGCAGCACGGCATGGGGGCTGCGCTCGATCACATCGACCACAAGCGTATCCGGAAGCTGGCGCGAGACCCGCGCATCTTTTACCCACGAGAGCTGGAGCAGCTCATCGCGCAAGGCGGCGATATCGAGCCGGGGCATCGCCTGATCGCGCTGGCCCAAGACTTGCTCATAGATTTTCAGCTCGTTCATGCGGTTGACGCCGCGCACTTCGACCCGCTTGACCTCAAACCCCGATCTGGCCGCAAAATAAGCCATCTCGGCCTCGGCCAGCTGCGGCACGCCCGCCATGCTGGCCACGATCCATGCCAGCACCGCCGCACCGCCGAGGATCGCCGCCATCGCGATGCGGTGCAGTGTTTCCTCGCTGAAAGGCATCCACTGCATGATCTGGTCAATCACCGAGCCGGTCTGCCGCCGCGCCGCATAGACCTTGCGCCGCGTGCCGCTCGCCGCTGCCACCTTGCGCACCGCTTTGCCGCCCCGGCGAATGGTCTGCGCCATGGCTCAGGCCTCCTGCTTCGCTGCAGCAAGCGCATCGGCAACAATGGCTTCAACGAGATCGCCATAGTCCATGCCCAGCGCGCGGGCCTGTTCGGGCACGAGGCTGAGCGGCGTCATGCCCGGCTGGGTGTTCACTTCCAGCAGGAACAAGCCTTCCACGCCTTGCTCGTCATCCCAGCGAAAATCGCTGCGGCTGGTGCCACGGCAGCCCAGCAGTTGGTGCGCGCGCAGCGCGATATCCTTGCAGGCCTGCGCCACATCCTCGGGGATATCCGCCGGGCAGATATGGTCGGTCATGCCATCGGTATACTTGGCGTCGAAATCGTAGAAGCCGGACTTGGGGCGCAGTTCGGTGACGAGGAGCGCCTTGTCCACAAGCACCGCCGTCGTCAGTTCGCGGCCGCGGATGAAGGGTTCAGCCAGCAGTTCTTCGAATGCGTTCCACGGGCCCACGCTGTCGCGATTGATCGGATCGCCGTAGTTGCCGTCTTTCGTCACGATGGCGACGCCGACCGAAGACCCTTCGTTGACCGGCTTGAGCACATAAGGGCGTGGCAGCGGATCACGCTCGAACAAGTCCGCGCTCTTCACCATGCGCCCGCCGGGCATAGGAATGCCGTGGGGCACCAGCGCCTGCTTGGTCAGCTGCTTGTCGATGGCAATC
The DNA here is from genome assembly GCA_027490345.1 of Novosphingobium sp. Classification (GTDB taxonomy): domain Bacteria; phylum Pseudomonadota; class Alphaproteobacteria; order Sphingomonadales; family Sphingomonadaceae; genus Novosphingobium. The sequence continues at coordinate 1,729 of JAIXYF010000100.1, read as the reverse complement.
ACCGAAGTGGCGAGGCCGGAGTGCGTGTAGGTAAGGCCCATCAGGTCCATCAGCCCCTGCACGGTGCCGTCCTCGCCCGGCGTGCCATGCAGCGCGTTGAACACCACATCGGGCGCGGCTGCAGCCAGCACTCCTGCCACATCGCGGCCCATGTCGATGCGCGTCACGCGGTGGCCCTTGGCCTCCAGCGCATCGGCGACGCCATTGCCCGACAGGAGGCTGACGGGGCGTTCGCTCGACCAGCCGCCCATCAGCACCGCGATATGAAGTTTGGGGAGACTCATGCCTTGCCCACCCGCTGGATTTCCCACTGCAACTCCACGCCCGATTGTTCCTTCACCCGCCGCCGCACTTCCTCGCCCAGCGCTTCGATCTCGGCGCTCGTGGCCTCGCCGGTGTTGATGAGGAAATTCGTGTGTTTTTCCGAAACTTGTGCCCCGCCCAGCGCCAGCCCCCGGCAACCGGCCTGATGGACCAGTTCCCACGCCCGGGGCATTTCTGGCCCGCCATCAGGGTTCTTGAACGTGCTGCCGCCCGTTTTGCTGCGCAGCGGCTGGCTGGCTTCGCGCGCGGCGGAGATGCGGTCCATTTCAGCTTGGATGACGGCGGGTTCGCCCGGTTGGCCCCGGAAGCGCGCGGCGACGACCACGCTGCCGTCGGTCAGGTCCGAATGGCGGTAGGTATAACCGAGTTCGCGCACCGGCAGCGTCACGATCTCGCCTGAGCGGATGACCACGTCGCAATCGATCAGGATATCCTTGACCTCGCGGCCATAGGCTCCGCCGTTCATGCGCACGAAGCCGCCAACGGTGCCGGGGATCGAGCGCAGGAATTCAAGGCCCGCAATGCCATGATCGCGCGCGGTGGAGGAGACAAGGATTCCGGAGGCCCCGCCCCCGCAATTCAGCGTGGTCTCGTCAACCGTCTCCACTTTGGCAAAGGCTTTGCCGAGGCGCACGACAACGCCGGGCACCCCGCCATCGCGCACGATCAGGTTGGAGCCGAGGCCCAGCGCCATGACGGGAACATCGGACGCAAGACCGGCGAGGAAGTCTTGCAGGTCGGCCACGTCCTTGGGCTCGAACAGCCACTGCGCCGTGCCGCCGGACTTGAACCAGACCAGCGGCGCCAGCGGGGCATCAGTTGTCAGCTTGCCACGCGGCTTGGTGGCCACCACCCCCCGGCCCCCTCCTCTGAAGAGGAGGGGGAGGTCGGGAGCCCCCTCCTCTTCAGAGGAGGGGGTTGGGGGTGGTGCCTGAACGCTCACGCCGCCTCCCGCTGCTTGGCAATCGCCCCGGCAAGACCCGCCGCCCACTTGGTGATATCGCCCGCGCCAAGGCAGACGACCATATCGCCCGGCTTGATGACGCCCGCGAGTTCGGCGGCAAGCACATCCGCGCCCGCGATCAGGTGTGCGCTGCGGTGGCCGCGCGCCTTGATGCCTTCAACCATCGCGGCGCTGTCCACGCCTTCGATCGGCTGCTCGCCTGCCGGATAGACCGGGGCGGCATAGACCACATCGGCATCGTTGAAAGCGCCCTGGAACTCTTCCATGTGATCACGCAGGCGGGTGAAGCGATGCGGCTGGACGACAGCAATGACCCGGCCCTGCACGCCCTCGCGCGCGGCGGCGAGGACGGCGCGGATCTCGACCGGGTGGTGGCCGTAGTCGTCAATTACCGTCGTGCCGTCCGCTTCGCCCACCTTGGTGAAGCGGCGCTTCACCCCG
>JAIXYF010000421.1 GCA_027490345.1 Novosphingobium sp. | reverse complement strand
CGCCGTCTCCCTCTGCTTTCTGAAGGCCTCTGATCAGCGCCATGGACCAACCTGCCGACCATCCCCGGATTATCACCGGCAAGATCGGGGTGCTGCTGGTCAACCTCGGCACGCCTGATGCGCCTGATGAAGGCGCCGTGCGCCGCTACCTTGCCGAATTCCTTTCAGACCGCCGGGTGGTGGAAATCCCGCAGATCTTCTGGCAGCCGATCCTGCGCGGGCTGGTGCTGCGCACGCGGCCCCGCAAATCGGCCCATGCCTATAGTCAGGTGTGGACCGAGGAAGGTTGGCCGCTCGCGTTCCACACCGCCGCGCAGGCCGGCGCGTTGCAGGCCCGGCTGAATGCAGGGGGACTGGGCGATACCGTCATCGTGCGCCACGCCATGCGCTATCAGAAGCCCGTGATGGCCGCCGAACTCGACAAGCTGCTCAAGGATGGCTGCGAGCGCATTCTCGTCGCCCCGCTCTATCCGCAGTATTCCGGTGCAACAACGGCGAGTGCGCTTGATGCTGTGGCGAACTGGATCAAGGATCGCCGCCGCCTGCCCGCGCTGCGCACCCTGCCGCCCTACTTTGATGATCCGCTGGCGATTACCGCGCTGCACACCGATCTTGCCCGGCAGGTCGATGCGCTCGATTTCGCGCCCGAACTGCTGGTGCTGAGCTTCCACGGCATGCCCGAACGCACGCTGCGTCTGGGCGATCCCTATCACTGCCACTGCCAGAAGACGGCGCGGCTGCTGGGTGAACGGTTTGCCGGCTCGCATCCGGGGCTGAAGTTGGCGACCAGCTTCCAATCGCGCTTTGGCCGCGCCAAGTGGCTGGAGCCAGCAACCGACGACGTGATCAAGGTGCAGGCCACCAACGGCATTCGCCGCATGGCCATCGCCGCGCCGGGCTTTTCTGCCGATTGCCTGGAAACCATCGAGGAGCTGGGCATCCGCGGCCGCGAGGATTTCGAAGCGGCCGGCGGCACGCATTTCGCGGCGCTCACGTGCCTCAATGCAAGCGATGCCGGGATGGACATGATCGAGGCGCTGGTGCGGCGGGAGCTGGCGGGCTGGATCTGAAGCCGCTCGATTGACTTTGCTGACACCTGTGTCATTAACCGCGCGGTTAAATTCAGGAGTTCAGCCATGGCCACACAAGTAGCATCAATGGCAGGATCGCCTTCGCGGTCTATCCGCCCGCATGACGCGCAATCCGAACGCGGCAATCCGCACTGGGTTCGCATGGCCGATGAAAGCGCGCTCGATTCGATTCCCGGCGACGATGGCTGGCCGGTTGTCGGCACCACGTTCCAGCTGCTGGCCGATCCCATCGGCTACGGCAACCGGATGCGCGCGAAGTATGGCGACGTCTATCGCACGCGCAGCTTCGGACGACGGCAAGTCACGCTGATCGGGCCGGAAGCCAACGAATTGGTGCTGTTCGACCGGGACAAGATCTTCAGTTCCGAACAGGGCTGGGGCCCGGTGCTCAACCTGCTGTTCCCGCGCGGGCTGATGCTGATGGATTTTGCCGCGCATCGGGCAGACCGCCGCGCGCTGTCGATCGCCTTCAAGCCCGAGCCGATGCGGCACTACTGCGCGGCGCTCAACACGGATATCGCGCGCGGCGTTGAAGGCTGGGGGGCGGGCACCCGCAAGTTCTATCCCGCGATCAAGGCGCTGACGCTGGAAACCGCTGCCACGAGCTTCCTTGGCCTGCCGCTGGGACCAGAGGCGGACAGGCTCAACAAGGCCTTCGTTGATATGGTGCAAGCTTCGGTGGCGCCGGTGCGCCGCCCGCTGCCGTTCACGGCGATGGGCAGGGGCTACGCCGGGCGCAAGCTGATGGTGGACTATTTCACCCGCCTGGTGCGTGAACGGCGCGCGCAGCCCGGGCAGGACATGTTCAGCCAGTTTGCGATGGCGCGCCGCGACGATGATCCGGCCGCAGACCTCCTGCCCGAGGATGTCGTGGTCGATCACATGATCTTCTTGATGATGGCCGCGCATGACACCATCACCAGCTCGTTCACCACGCTGATCTGGCATCTCGCGAAAAATCCCGATTGGCAGGAAAAGCTGCGCGCCGAGGCGCGTGCGGCAGCCGGCGGGGATGGCGCGCCGCTGGCCTATGATGCGCTGGGCCGGATGGAGCTGACCGAGATGGCGCTCAAGGAAGCGCTGCGGATCATGCCGCCGGTGCCCTCCACGCCGCGCCGGGCAACGCGCGATTTCAGCTTTGGCGGATACCGCTTCCCGGCCGGAACCAATGTCGGCGTCAGCGCGGCGGCGGTTCATGCCGATCCGGCGCACTGGCCCGATCCGCAGCGCTTCGATCCCCTGCGCTTCACGCCCGAGGCCGTGGCAGCGCGGCACAAATATGCCTGGATCCCTTATGGCGGCGGCGCGCACATGTGCCTGGGTCTGCACTTTGCCACGATGCAGACCAAGCTGCTCGTCCACCATATCCTCACGCGCTACCGGGTCGAAGCTGCGCCGGGTTATACCCCGGCATGGCAGCCCTGGCCGATCCCCAAGCCGCGTGACGGGCTCCCCCTCACCTTCGTGAAGATCGCCTGATCGCGGGTGCACCGTGCTATAGGACCACTCACGTGTTGACGATTCGGGACACCGCAGCTATGGGCCGCGCTTTCCCGGGAGGTTTGCCGCCTTGCCGGGGTAAACCGAATTTATTGCGGCCTGTCGCAGGCAGGTCGCCGAAGCTCTTGAAACAGGACAGTCATGGCCAATACGCCGCAAGCCCGTAAGCGCATCCGTCGCAATGCCAACCGTGCCGAGATCAACGGCAACCGTCTCTCGCGCATCCGCACTTTCGTGAAGAAGGTCGAAACCGCGATCGCCGGTGGTGACAAGACGGCAGCGGCTGACGCGCTCAAGGCTGCCCAGCCTGAATTGGCGCGCGGCGTGGCCCGCGGAGTGCTTCACAAGAACACCGTGGCGCGCAAAATGTCGCGCCTGTCGAAGCGAGTCGCTTCGCTCTGATTCGCGTTAGGCGTCGCCTGTTGGCGCCACCTACGTATAAAAACTTAACGCGGCTGGCGCCTCACGCGCCGGCCGCGTTTTGTTTCTGCCCGATGACACGGCAGGCCATGCGCCGCCCCATCGGCATGCCATCCGCGAATGACGGATTTCTGCCGATTCGCGTGGGTAATTTGGAAAAATTCAATATAATCAATATATTGATTGATTTCCGCCGCGTTTGCGACGTCAAGATTCTTTATTTCAGTTTTTTTGCGAACGAGCGCTTGCGAATCCCTCCAGAAGGCCAATAGACAGAGCCTCCCGGTGCGGTGTCGGGTCTGCCTCAGCAGATCGAGCGGCGTTTCCGGGGTCACGACATTCGCAAGTTTCATGGCTGGGAGCAGGGGTGCTTTCCGGTGCGGGGTAGCTTTGTGCCTGCGGCAGGGGTGCCGATCCAGGCCATCGGAATGAGGGTAGTGGCGCGTGAAGATGGATAGTTTTGCAGGCAGCGGCGGACGGGGCGCCGCGGCTCAGGCGGCTGACGCCGCTCAAGGTAGAAAGGTACGTGAAGGCGCCATGATCGAGGACCAAGAAGCACTCGATCTCGCCGCAGATTGGGCTGATATCAGTCAGGGTCTGAAAAAGGATCTCGGCCCCCAACTCCACAGCCAGTGGATCAAACCGATTCAGGTCGGCACATTCTGCAAGGAAACCGGCACGCTGGACTTGTTCCTGCCGACCGAGTTTTCGGCAAACTGGGTGGCGGATCGCTTCGCTGATCGCCTCTCGCTTGCGTGGAAGATCGCGCGGTCCGAAGTGCGCCAGGTGCGCATCACGGTTCACCCGCGCCGCCGCGCCATGCCCGAACTGCGCATGGGCAGCATGCCCGCCAACGACACCGGGCCGATCAGCCCGATGCAGCGCCAGGCAGCCATGCCGATCAGCGCGGATGCCGCCGTCACCGGGCTCGATCCCTCGCTCACGTTCGCCGAATTCGTCTCGGGCGCCGCCAATGTCCTTGCGGTCAATGCCGCGCAGCGCATGGCCGCTCTGGAAACCCCGCAGTTCTCGCCGCTCTACCTCAAGGGCTCGACCGGCCAGGGCAAGACCCACCTGCTCCACGCCATCGGCCATACCTATGCCGCGGCCCGTCCGGGTGCGCGCATCTTCTATTGCTCGGCCGAACGCTTCATGATTGAATTCGTGCAAGCCATGCGCTCGAACGAAATGCTCGAATTCAAGGCGCGGCTGCGGGGCTTCGATCTGTTGCTGGTCGATGACATCCAGTTCATCATCGGCAAGGCCTCCACGCAGGAGGAATTCCTCCACACGATCGACGCGCTGATGAGCGCGGGCAAGCGCCTTGTTGTCGCCGCCGACCGCGCGCCGCAAGCGCTCGATGGCGTCGAGCAGCGCTTGCTCTCGCGCCTCTCGATGGGCCTCGTTGCGGATATCCAGCCAGCCGACATCGACTTGCGGCGCAAGATTCTCGAACACCGTCTCGCGCGGTTCACCGCCAGCCAAGTGCCGGCAGACGTGATCGAGTTCCTCGCTCGCACGATCAATCGCAACGTGCGCGAACTCGTCGGCGGGCTCAACAAACTGATCGCCTACGCCCAGCTCACCGGCCAGCCGGTCTCGCTCCAGCTGGCCGAAGAACAGCTCACCGATATCCTCTCGGCCAACCGCCGCCGGATCACCATCGACGAAATCCAGCGCAT
>JAIXYF010000338.1 GCA_027490345.1 Novosphingobium sp. | reverse complement strand
ATGAGCAGCAAACAGAAGGCCCCGATTTTCTTCACTGTGAAATTTGCCCTTCAGCAAGAATTTGAAGCCTACTATATCAAAACGATGCCACCTTCCATGACCCAGCGCAACATTGGATCACGTTACGGAAATCGGATGAATCTGATGGGTTTTGTTGCGGTGCGGCAGGAATGGAGGCCGCAGGGGCGGCCGCTTCTGCAACGGTTGCCGTGCCAATAGCCGCAGACCGCGACTTCCAGCGCCCAGCTCCACGTCCCGCTCAGGGGCGGTCCTTTCCACTCTACAGGTGCAGACGGTGTGGGCACGGCGACTTCGGTGAATCGCCTTGCTTTCCTTCACGCCTGAGGCTTTTCCCGGCGCGCCGAACGTGCGACGCTGCGTACGTACGTTTGCCCGCCACGGAAAGTCCTGCCCGATGAACACGCCCGATCTTGCCGCCTGGTGGATGCCGTTCACCGCCAACCGCCAGTTCAAGTCGCAGCCCCGGCTCCTCGCCGAAGCGCGCGGCATGTTCTATCGCAGCCATGACGACCGTGAAATTCTTGATGGCACGGCGGGTCTGTGGTGCGTCAATGCCGGCCATGGGCGCGATGAGATTGCCGATGCCGTCTCCCAGCAGATCCGCACGATGGATTTCGCACCCGCCTTCCAGATGGGCCATACCATCGGCTTCGAGTTCGCCCGCCGCCTCGCCGAAATCGCGCCTGCTGGCCTCGACCGCGTGTTCTTCACCGGCTCAGGGTCCGAATCGGTCGACACCGCGCTCAAGATCGCGCTCGCCTATCAGCGCGCCATTGGCCAGGGCACCCGCACCCGCTTCATCGGGCGTGAACGCGGCTATCACGGCGTCGGCTTCGGCGGCATTTCCGTCGGCGGCATCCTCAACAACCGGCGCGTGTTCACCAGCCTTCCGGGCGTGGATCACTTGCGCCACACGCATGATCTGGCGCGCAATGCCTTCAGCCGCGACCTGCCCGAACATGGCGCCGAGCTAGCCGATGATCTGGAGCGGCTGGTCCAGCTCCACGGGGCGGAGACCATCGCGGCCGTGATCGTCGAGCCCGTGGCGGGCTCCACGGGGGTCCTGCCACCGCCCAAGGGCTATCTGGAGCGGCTGCGCGAGATCGCCACGCGCCACGGCATCCTGCTGATTTTCGACGAAGTCATCACCGGCTTTGGCCGCCTCGGCACGCCGTTCGGGGCAGACTATTTCGGCGTGACGCCCGATCTCATCGCCACTGCCAAAGGCATCACCAACGGCACCCTGCCGATGGGCGCGGTGTTTGCCAGCCGCGCGGTGCATGATGGCATCGTGCAAGGGCCGGAAAACCTGATCGAACTGTTCCACGGCTATACCTATTCCGGCCATCCGGTCGCCTGCGCGGCGGGCCTCGCCACGCTCGATATCTATGCGCGCGAGGGCCTTCTCACGCGCGGTGCGGCGCTGGCCGGGCTCTGGGCCGATACCCTCCACGCCCTGCGTGATGCCCCGCATGTTATTGATGTGCGCACTATCGGCCTCGTTGGCGGGATCGAACTGGCTGCGCGCGAAGGCGCGCCGGGCGCGCGGGCCTATGACGTGTTCACCGATTGCTTCCGCGAAGGACTGCTGATCCGCGTGACAGGCGATATCATCGCACTCTCGCCGCCGCTGATCATAGAGCCCGAGCACATCGGCCGCATCGCGGAAACGATCCGCGCCGCGCTAGAGCGGGCCGGGTAAAGCCTACTTCGCTTGCAGGGCCAGCAGGTGCGTCGTGGCCGTTTCTTCCGAAATCACTTCGGCGTACTTGGCCTGCAGATCAAATAGGTTTGCCTCATGCGGGCCGGGATGCCGATCACCGCAGGCATCGCGCACCACGAAGGGCAGGAACCCGTTTTGGCAGGTATCCAGCGCTGTGGCCCGCACGCAGCCCGAGGTCGAAACCCCCGCGATCAGCAGGGTGTCGACTCTCAGTGAGGTCAGCGTTGCGGCCAGATGCGTCGCGAAGAACGCCGAGGCATAGCGTTTGGTGATCACAAGATCGCCGTCTTGCGGGCTCAGCACGGCGGGAAAGGCCCCCAGCGGGGAGCCCTGCTCGAACACCTTAAGCGCGGGCACCTTGCGAAAGAACACGCCGCCATCCGCCCCGCCGGGCTGATATTCCACATTGGTGAAGATCACCGGCGTGCCGCATTGCCGGGCCACTGCCGCAAGCCGCGCCGCGCTCGCCACCGCATCTTCGATCCCGGCATAGAGCGGCGAGCCCGGCTGGAGATAGGCCTCCACCATGTCGATCACGATCAGCGCCGGCCGCTTGCCGAACGGCAGCGAACCATCGAACGCGCCGGTGTATTTGGCCGTGATCTCGGTGAAGTCGGTGCCCATCAGATCACCCCGCGCGCCGCCAGCTCGGCCAGCTGCGTTTCGTCCATGCCCAGCAGTCCGCCATAGATCTCGGCATTGTGCTGGCCGACGATCGAGGGCGCCGGGCTGCGCACGCCGCTCGGTGTGGCCGAAAGGCGCGGAACCACGTTCTGCATCTTCAGCTTCCCAAAGCGCTCGGTCTCCACTTCGATGATCGCCTCGCGCGCCTGGAAGTGCGGATCGGCCAGCATCTCGGGCGCGCGGTAGACTTTGCCCGCCGGGATCGAGTGCTGGATCATCAGCGCGTCAACCTCGTCGATGGTCAGCGTCTGGGTCCACTCGTTGATCCGTGCGTCGAGCTCGATCTGGTTGGTGCCGCGTGCCACATGTGTCGCATAGCGCGGGTCGCTCGCCAGTTCAGGCTGCCCCATTGCTTCGGCCAGCCGCGCAAAGATCGCGTCCTTGTTTGCGCCGATCATGAAATCGCCGTCGCTGCACTTGTAGACATTGGATGGCGCAATACCCGGCAGGAACGAGCCTGAACGTTCGCGGATAATCCCCGAATGGTCGTATTCCGGGATCACGCTTTCCATGACCTGCAGCACGGCTTCATAGAGCGCGGTGTCGACCACCTGCCCCTTCCCGGTGGAGGCGCGCGAATGGAGCGCCGCCAGAATGCCCATGCAGCCATAGGTCGCGGTCAGCGTATCGCCGATCGAGATACCCATGCGGCTGGGCGGACGGTCTGGTTCACCCACGATATAGCGCCAGCCGCCCATCGCCTCGCCGATCCCGCCGAACCCGGCGCGATCCGAATAAGGCCCGGTCTGGCCATAGCCCGACATGCGCGCGATGATCAGGCCCGGGTTGATGGCGTGCAGCACATCCGGCCCGAGGCCCCACTTTTCGAGAGTGCCTGGCTTGAAGTTCTCGATCATCACATCGGCGGTGGCGAGGAGCTGGCGCACCAGATCTTGGCCCTCGGCCACGCGCAGATTGGCCGAGACAGACTTCTTGTTGCGGGCGATGACCTCCCAGTTGACCTTGTCGTCGCCCAGCCCCCAATCGCGCATCGGATCGCCCGCACCCGGTGGCTCGACCTTGATCACGTCCGCGCCCATATCGCCCAGCAGCTGGCCGCAGAACGGCCCAGCCAGCAATTGGCCCAGTTCGATCACCCGGATGCCCTTCAGAGCACCCGTATTCGTCCCTGCCTGCGTCATTGCTTATTCTGCCGCCTGCAACGTCTGCCACACGGGCTGGATCGGAGCCGGCAGGCCGGTTTCCGCTTCGCAGTTCGCCCGCAGCGTCTCGATGTCCGGGCCATAGTTGAACAGGCCGAGCGGCGGCCGCTCTGCGCGCAGCTTGGTGCGCAGCGCTTCGGTTGCGGCCAGATCGACTTCGCCATTGTCATTGGCAACCACGCCATAAGCCTTCGCGCCTTCCGGCGTGACCAGCCCTTGCGTGATTTCCTTGCCGACAAGTGCGGGTTCGCGTTCGAGCGGATCGCCCCAGCCGCCGCCGCCCCAGGTGATGAAGTGCAGCAAATCGCCCGCTTCCACCGGATAGGCATCGACCTTGTTGCCAATAATGATCTGTGTGCCGTCTGGCTTCTCGATGATCTTGCGTGCGCGCTTGCCGGGTTCGCCGCCGTTGACGCCCCAAGGCGGCACGAACCAGCGGTCGTCATGCGCGGAAATCGTGCCATCGGCCAGAAAGCGGTAGGTCATGTTGATGCCGTTGCCGCCGCGGTGCAGCCCCGCACCGCCGCTGTCGGGCACCGTTTCATAGTTCTCGATCAGCATCGGGAAATACCGCTCCAGAAACTCGTTCGGAACGTTCGTAAAGCCCGGCCACAGCGAATGCCCGTCTGGTCCGTCGCCCATCGGACGGCCGGGAATGCCGCCAAAGCCGATCTGGAACAGCTGGAACCATTCGCCCTTCTCGTCCAGCCCCGAGTAGAACAGGTGGGGCGAAGACGAGAACCCGGCTGCATTGAGAAACTCGGGAGTCTTCTGGCCCAGCAGACCGCCCAGAATGTCGAAGATCCGCCCCAGCGCATGCGTGCGACCCGAAAGGGCTGCGGGGAACTTCGGCTTGAGCAGCGATCCTTCGGGAATGCGCACATCGATGAGATCATAGAACCCGTCGTTGAACAGGATCTGCGGATCGAACACCATGATCATGTAGATGCCGAAGAACATGCGGAACATGTTCTCATTCATCAGGAAGTTGATCGAATACTGGCTCTGCGGATCGGT
>JAIXYF010000113.1 GCA_027490345.1 Novosphingobium sp. | reverse complement strand
GGCGGGCTGGAGGGCCTGAAGGCCCGCTGCGCCGCCAATGCCAGCGCGCTCGATAAGCTGGTGCAGGAACGCAGCTGGCTCGGCCACCTCGCCGCCGATCCCGCCTCGCGCTCGATGACCTCGGTGTGCCTCACCGTCGAAGGCGCGGACGAAGCGCTGATCAAGGCCTTTGCCGGCCTCCTCGAAAAGGCGGGAGCCGCCTATGACATCGCGGGTTATCGCGATGCCCCCGCAGGCCTGCGCATCTGGTGCGGCGCCACGGTCGATGCGGCCGATATCGCCGATCTCGGCCCCTGGCTCGATTGGGCCTGGGCCGAAGTCCACGCTGCTGCCTGATTTCCCGGTGCCCCCGCTGCGGCGGGGGCATCAAGGCCGCGCCAACGCCATTTTCCTGATTCCCTGAGGTTCACGGCAAGGCCTGACCTCTTTCCAAGGACATTTCCCATGGCCAAGCCCCGCGTTCTCATTTCCGACAAGATGGACCCCAATGCCGCCCGCATTTTCGCGGAAAACGGCTGCGACGTCGATGTCATCACCGGTGAAACCCCTGAAGAGCTGATCGCCCGCATCGGCGACTATGATGGCCTCGCCATCCGCTCCTCGACGAAGGTGACCAAGGCGATCCTCGATGCCGCCACCAACCTCAAGGTCATCGGCCGCGCCGGCATCGGCGTCGACAATGTCGACATTCCTTGCGCCTCGGCACGCGGTGTCGTCGTCATGAACACGCCGTTCGGCAACTCGATCACCACCGCCGAACACGCCATCGCCCTCATGTTCGCGCTTGCCCGCCAGATCCCCGAAGCCAACGCACAAACCCAGCAGGGCCTGTGGCCCAAGAACGGTTTCATGGGAGTCGAAGTCACCGGCAAGACGCTCGGCCTCATCGGCGCGGGCAATATCGGCTCGATCGTCGCCGCCCGCGCGCTCGGCCTGCGCATGAAGGTCGTTGCCTACGATCCCTTCCTCACGCCCGAACGCGCCATCGAAATGGGCGTCGAAAAGGCCGATCTCGATACGCTGCTCGCCAAGGCAGACTTCATCACGCTGCACACGCCCCTCACCAGCGAGACGAAGAACATCCTCAGCCGCGAAAACCTCGGCAAGACCAAGAAGGGCGTGCGCATCATCAACTGCGCGCGCGGCGGCCTGATCGATGAAGCCGCGCTCAAGGATCTGATGGACGCGGGCCACATCGCCGGTGCCGCGCTCGATGTGTTCGAGACCGAGCCCGCCAAGGAATCGCCGCTGTTCGGCACGCCGAACTTCATCTGCACCCCGCATCTGGGCGCGAGCACCACCGAAGCGCAGGTCAACGTCGCGCTGCAAGTGGCTGAACAGATGGCCGAATTCCTCACCACTGGCGGCGTGACGAACGCGCTCAACATGCCCTCGCTCTCGGCGGAAGAAGCGCCGAAGCTCAAGCCCTACATGGCGCTCGCCGAACGTCTCGGCAGCCTCGTCGGCCAGCTGGCGCACGACAACCTCACCAAGATCGCCATCGAGGTTGAAGGTGCCGCCGCGCAGCTCAACCAGAAGCCGATCACCGGCGCGGTGCTCGCGGGCTTGATGAAGCAGTATTCGCAGACCGTGAACATGGTCAACGCGCCGTTCCTCGCCAAGGAGCGCGGGCTCGATGTGCGTGAGGTCCGTCATGACCGCGAAGGCATTTACCACACCCTCATCCGCGTCACCGTCGGCACCGAGCAGGGGGACCGCTCGGTTGCGGGCACGCTGTTCGGCAACGGCGATCCGCGTCTGGTCGAAATCTTCGGCATCGGCATCGAAGCAGACCTTGCGGGCGACATGCTCTACATCGTCAATTCCGACGCGCCGGGCTTCATCGGCTCCATCGGTACGCTGCTCGGCAAGGCCGGGATCAATATCGGCACCTTCCACCTCGGCCGCCGCGAAGCGGGCGGCGAAGCGGTGCTGCTCCTCTCGGTCGATACGCCGGTGAGCGAGGCCGTGCTGGCTGAGGCCCGCGCAGTGCCGGGCGTGCGCACCGTGCGCGCGCTGAAGTTCTGATCGCGGCGTAGCGCCAGCATCCTTCGACAGGCTCAGGATGAGCGGGCTTGGTTTGCAGCAAGCTGAAACCGCTCGTGCTGCGCTTGTCGAAGCCCCGCACCATTTGACCCGGCCCGCAAAGCCCCATAGCCTCCGCCCCCGGGGACAATCCCACGGGGGCTACCACATGCGCAAAACACTTCTCGCCGCAGCCGCACTTGCGTTCACGGCCTCGGCCGCACTCGCCCACGAAGGCGCGCATACCAACGACAACGCCGTGATCCAGGCCGCAGACGATGCCCTCGCCGCCGCGTTCAACAAGGGTGACGGCGCCGCCGTCGGCGCGATGTACGCGCCGGACGCCACCCTGCTTCCGCCCGACAACAAGCTCTACAAGGGCGCGGACATCACCGCCTTCTGGATCGGCGCGACCAAGGCGCTGACCAACCTCAAGCTGACCGTCCTCGAAACCGAGCGCCTCTCTCCCACCACCATCCGCGAAATCTCGCGCGTCCAGTACGACACGCGCGGCGATAACGCCGTCCACGCCGATGTCACGGCGGTCGTCGTCTACAAGCTGGTGGACGGCAAATGGGTGCTGTGGACCGACATCTTCCATTGATTTGAGGCGATTGGCCCCCCTGCAATGATCCCGCGCGAACCGTAGGGCAAGACAGGGGGCAAGTCCGCCGCACATAGCCTCCGGCGGGCAAGGGCCACTGCCCTTGCATCCCCACACATTTATCCCGCCTTTCCAGACCCTTCGTCATGTCTGCACCCTTCGTCGCTCCTCCACCCTTCGTCATTGCGAGCGGAGCGAAG